>JAUMBM010000270.1:0-35195 GCA_032115735.1 Saprospiraceae bacterium | reverse complement strand
TTGACACCCAGATATACCAGAGGACCAATGATAAAGGTGACTAAAGGCATGCGGTAGACCCGATACCAGAGGCGTTGCCAACGGGAAGCTTGCCGGAATTCATCTTCCGTCATCAGTTGAATATCGCCAATATCGCGTACCTCTAGCTCACCATTGTGGCCGTGATGAAAACTGTGCTGCCGCGACCAATAGTCATACGGAATGGTACTAAAGAAACTACAGGTAAAACCCACAACCTTGTTCCAAAGCTGGGAAGGGAAAAAAGACTTATGGCCACAATCGTGTTGAATGATGAAAATCCTTACTAAAAAAAAGGCATTGAGGATTCCCAGTCCCAAGGTAATCCAATAGGACCATGAAAGACTGAAGTACATAAGAACCCATAATGCCAGAAAAGGAAGGAAAGTCGTCGCCATCTGGATGAGTGCTTTCGTCTTATCGGCGCGTGCATAATCATGCAGGAGAACCTGCCAGTTGCGGAGCGCTTTGACGATTTCTTCGTTGCTGTAAGACTGCATAAAAACGTTCAATTAAAATTTTCAATCACAATAATAACATTGCTCGCGTAAAACTCAGTGAGCGTAGATTAGCCAGCATTGCGTAATCGCAGGTATTCGTTGTAAAACACAAGATGCTCACCACTTCTGTATGTTTATGATGATCCCCGGTATAGAAAATTCAGCGTTTAGCCGTTGCTTGTCCGCTTCAGCTTGGTTCTGATCATTGTATATACCTGTCATAACCTTATACAGGTTATTTTTTTTGATAATAAAGGCGCTGCTAAGGCCAATATTTTGCAGACGGGTCTGTAGCGCCAGTGCATTGTTGAGATTTCCGTAGCTGCCGGTTTGAATCATATACCCTGCCTCCGGCAGCACGATTTCCGGAATTTCCGGCATGGAGTCTGCCTGAGGCTGCAGACTCGTGCTGTCCGCTCCTGATTCGACCGGAGAGGGCATCGGGAAGGGACTGCTGCCACGACAAGGCATTTTACCTGTTCCGGGGACAAGCAGTTCAACAATTACAACAGTGATACCATCACGGATGAGATCAATTTCGCGGGCAGCTGCTTTGGATAAATCTATTACTCGGTCTCTGACATGCGGGCCGCAGTCATTGACCTTAACTTCTGTTGCCAATCCATTGTCTTCCCGGGTGACGCGCAGGATGGAACCCACCGGATAGTTCTTACAGGCACAGGTGAAGGAGTCACGATCATATAGCTCACCTGTAGCGGTGGGCTTACCGTGGAAAATATCATTATAGTAGGACGCTTTTCCCCTGAGAGTATCCTGTGCCTTCAAGCAGGCAGGCAGTAGCCCAAGCAAAAACACGCACACCACACAACGCAAATACTTATCAACAAATATCCTCAAGAAGTGGGCTTGGTTCATAGCACTGAACATCATTTTGAAGAGGAAAGTTGCATAGCACTACCTGCATAAATTAAGACGATCAAATATAGTCAAAATACCTGTAACATTGTTGCATCTTTGTCCAAAAAGCATAATAAAAGCGATGGGAATATTCACTCCCATCGCTTTTATTATGCTGAAAAACAATGCTTACTAAGCAATAATCCGTCAGACGTTTTTTGCAATCTCTCCTGATTTTACTTTCGCCAGATATTTGTTCAGTTCAGCCCGTACTTCAGGGAGCAGGAAATACAAACCGAGTACGTTGGGGAAGCACATAGCAAAAATCATGGCATCGCCAAAGCTGAATACAGCACCCAGACTCATGGCAGAACCAACAACGATGAATCCACAGAAGATAGCTTTGTAAATAATCTCGTTCATTTTGCTCTCTCCAAAGAGGTAAGTCCAAGCTTTTAAACCATAATATGACCATGAAATCATGGTTGAAAGAGCAAACAGGATTACTGCGAGGGAGAGGACTGGTGGAAACCAGGATATCTCAGACATGAAAGCTGAATTTGTTAGTGCGATGCCACCCATACTTTGTGCAGCATTAAGTGCACTCTCAGCCCCTTGGCCACCGTAGTTGGTGAGGACAATAACGAGTGCGGTCATGGTACATATTACAACAGTATCTATAAAAGGCTCCAACAGCGACACTATACCCTCACTGATTGGTTCATCCGTCTTTACCGCAGAATGCGCAATAGAGGCTGAGCCAATACCTGCCTCATTGGAGAAGGCTGCTCGCCTGAATCCCTGTATAACAACCCCAATAACTCCTCCATAAACAGCATCGGCCGCAAAAGCGCCTTTGAAAATCTGTCCGAAAGCCCACGGGATTTGGGCTACATTGGCAAACAACACATATAGAGCCCCGGCAAGGTAGATGCCCACCATAAAGGGGACAATCTTATCGGTAACCCTGGCGATGGACTTAATACCTCCAATAATAACGATAGCTACCAGTACGGCCATAATCGCACCAAAAATCCATCCTTTACCATAGAAGAAACTTGAAGTTCCCCCAGTTACCTCGATGAATTGCTGGGTGGCCTGATTGACCTGTACCATATTGCCACCGCCAAAAGAACCACCTACGCAGGCGATGGCAAACATAATTGCCAGTACCTTACCGAGTCCGCCAAATCCTTTTTTTGCCAGTCCCTTATCAAGATAGTACATGGGGCCACCGGAAACGGTACCATCAGGATTGATGTTGCGGTACATGGTTCCTAAAGAACATTCTACAAACTTGGAAGACATACCAAGTAGCCCGGCAATGATCATCCAAAAGGTAGCGCCCGGCCCTCCTATAGATACAGCAATAGCTACACCTGCAATATTGCCTACACCTACCGTTCCGGAAAGTGCTGCAGTTAAAGCCTGAAAATGCGAAACCTCTCCCTGCTCACCAGGCTTATCGTATTGACCACGTACTACATCCAGTGCATGCCTAAACTGCCGGATATTGATAAAACGCAAATAGACGGTAAAGATGATAGCGCCCGTTATCAACCAAATGAGTACAAACGGGACGGTTGTGCTACCCAGAGGGAGAGATACAAATACGACATTTTCAATTGCTTGGGTGACGGGAGCAAAGACCGCATTGATTTTTTCATCAATACTCGGCGCGTCGTTAGCTGCCAGAATCATCGGCAAAAATAACATGCCAATGAGCGCGTACAGTGATTTTTTCATCTTTCAAGTGGTTGCATAAATAAAATGACCCGTCAAGATATCCGATTTATTTGATTCGGCCAAAATAATATTCGGTATTTTTTATTCTGTCGGGAAAACAGCATTTATCCGCTTTCGCATGTTTCAATGATTGCAAGATTGTGATATATTTACTTACTAATTGTAAGGCGGATTGACAACGGACCAATTACTTCTTCTTCAGCTCAAATCTTCCGGGGAGTCCGCTATGGATTTCCTCTTCAAAACGCATTATGAAGGACTGTGCAGGACAGCCTTCCGCATTTTAGCCGACAGGGCTGCTGCAGAAGATATCGTGCAGGAAGTATTCTTAGAAATTTGGCGCAACCGCGCCAAGCTACAACTGTCAGGATCTTTCGGTGCTTACCTTCACAGAGCGACTGTCAACAGGTCACTTAACTACCTGCGCGACCGGAAAATGATCGTGACAGATGCAGATGAGTCCGATGGCGATCTGCCCGCGGCTGCTGAAGGTGCTGTTTTTGAGTTTGAAAGGCTGGAGCTGCAGGAGGCAATCGAGCGTGCCATAGATGCATTGCCCACTCGCTGTCGTCAGGTATTTATGCTGAACCGTTTTGAGGAAATGTCAGCCAAAGAAATTGCCTCAGTGCTCGGTATAAGCATTAAAACAGTTGAAAATCAAATGACTAAAGCCCTAAAAATGCTCCGCTTGTTGTTGCGCGACCGACTCTGACGCTCATGCTTCACCACCCACCGCTCGTTTCGTCCTACCATACTGCCCCGCTTGTTTTTTTTATACCTCTTTGCGCTAAACACCAGCCGGACTGCATTGTTATATCTGCTCACCAAAAGATCATAGCAGCTTGAAAGTAGCAATTGTAGGAGCTGGTATCGCTGGATTGGCCAGCGCTGTTCGTATGGCTGTTAAGGGTCATGCTGTGGAGGTATTTGAAAAAGAGGCTAAACCGGGGGGGAAACTATCCTCTTTACAGGCAGGGGCATATCGATTTGATCTGGGACCTTCACTGTTTACAATGCCGCAGTACGTGGATGAGTTGTTTGTGCTGGCGGGAGAGGATCCCCGCGAGCATTTCCAGTATCACCGATTGCCAGTAATTTGTAACTATTTTTGGGAAGATGGTACGCGCCTGCATGCATATGCTGAAAAAGAGGCTTTTGCCCGGGAGGCGGAGGATAAGCTGGGTGTTAGGGCCAATAAGGTGCTGCAACTGCTACAACAGGCCGAGACAAAATATAAGCTCACCGGCAGAACTTTTTTAGAGAAGAGCCTCCACAGGGCAGATACCTGGTTGGATCCTTCTGTGCTTTGGGCACTGTTGCAACTGCCCCGCTTCGACCTCTTTACAACAATGGACAGTGTGCACGCGAGGGCATTAGATAACCCGAAGATGATACAGCTTTTCAATCGATTTGCCACCTACAACGGATCCAATCCTTACAAGGCTCCGGGTTTGTTGTCTATCATCCCGCACTTCGAGCATCACTATGGAGCCTATTTGCCCGAAGGGGGCATGGTAGCCATCACCGAGCGCATTCATGCTTTAGCAGAGCGTCGGGGGGTGAAATTCCATTTCAATCAGAACGTAGAGGAAATTTTGGTGAGCGACGGCCGGGCAAGCGGCCTGCGGGTGCAGGGGCAGTCTCTCGATTTCGAGCGGGTGATCTGTAATATGGATGTATTTTTTGCCTATCATAAGCTTTTGCCTGCGGCAAAAAAACCTGAGCGGGTGCTGCGGCAGCAGAAATCTACTTCTGCCCTGATATTTTACTGGGGTATTAAGAAAACATTCCCGGAACTCAACGTGCACAATATATTCTTTAGTGACAACTATCAGGCCGAGTTTGCAGCCCTCGAAGCCGGGGGTATGCATGAGGATCCTACGGTGTATGTCAATCTTACGTCCCGGCATGTACAAGGAGATGCACCGGAGGGTTGTGAAAATTGGTTTGTCATGATTAATGCACCCTATGATCGGGGGCAGGACTGGGAAGAGCTCACACGACTTACGAGAGCTCGAACGCTGGAAAAGCTTAGTCGCCTCTTGGGGACAGACGTCAGCGCTTTGATTGAAGCAGAGTACATACTGACGCCTCCTACCATTGAATCCCGGACGGGCTCGCACTTGGGCGCGCTCTACGGAACCAGTTCCAACAACAGGATGGCTGCCTTTCTCAGGCATGCCAATTTTAGCAGTGATATCCGGGAGTTGTACTTTGCCGGGGGCAGTGTACATCCGGGTGGAGGAATTCCGCTTTGTTTACTATCCGCACGCATTGTGGATGAGTGTTGCAGCAGCTGAGCAGCGCAGCAACATCAAGCGTACAATACCTGCTGATTTACGGTCTGTAAGAATTGATGTTACAGGATATCAAACAGATGTCCCATTTCAGTCTGTTTGATTTTTAGGTAGTCAGTATTTTCTTTTTGTGGCTGGATGATGATAGGTATGCGTTGGCAGATGCGTATATCCGACTTGTCGAATGCCTCAATTTTATCGGGATTATTGGTAATCAGCTGTATCTTACGGATATCGAGATCGTGTAGCATAGCTACGGCAGCGTCATATTGACGAGCATCGACTTCCAGCCCCAGATGGAGGTTGGCATGGATTGTATCATATCCCTGTTCCTGTAGTTGGTAGGCCTTTAGTTTATTGATAATGCCAATGCCTCTGCCTTCCTGCCGAAGGTAGAGCAGTATGCCCTTGCCTGTAGCGATCATTTGCAATGCCTGATGAAGTTGCTCCCCGCAGTCGCATTTTTTTGAGCCAAACAAATCGCCGGTGATACACTCTGAATGAATACGTACAATCACGGGCTGCTGGCTATCACAATCCTCGTGCATTAGTGCCAGATGAGGCATCCAGTCGTCTGCGTGCTCTGCATAGGCATACATGCGAAAATTACCCCAGGGCGTGGGAATCATGGCATCGGCTTGCCTTAGCAGCGAATGAAGGCTTGATTTCGTTGTTAGATAATCGGCAGTTACTGACATATATTACCGTTCTGTAAAAATCTTTTCTTGTATTCTGAATACAACAATAAGGATTGCGTAAAGTTAATGTTCTTTGTCATATCAACGGATAAACCGCACGACTCATCTACTGCGGTTCAGGTTTGAACTTGGGTATGAAAGGGCATATTTTTGTAATCATCTAAACTCTGTGGAGTAATCGGTGTTATTTTAACTGTTGCTTTAGCAACTAAAAGATGCTAACTTTGGCCTGTGGGCTAAGATAAAATTTTGCATTTTTCGTGGGTTAAACAATTATTTCATAAACCAAATTCATTCAGAATGAAAAAACTTTCACTAATTCTGATGCTTGTGTTGTTCGGCTCTGTTGGGCTTGTGGCGCAGCGTAGCATCAGTGGAAAGGTGACAGACACCAATGGTGAAGCACTCATTGGAACGAGTATCCTGGTAAAGGGTACGGTAACCGGTACGGTTACGGATTTCGATGGATCCTACTCTCTGAGTGTCCCGGCAGGGGCGACTGCGCTGGTATTCAGCTACACGGGTTTCAAGACACAGGAAGTGGCCATCGGACCATCCAACGTATTGAACGTAGTGATGGAAATGGACGCTGTAAGTCTGGAAACAGCGGTGGTCGTTGGTTACGGTACACAACAGAAGCGTGATGTAACCGGCTCTATTTCTCAGGTAAAAGGTGACGAGCTTGCCAACCTGGCGACACCCAGCTTTGTACAGCAGCTGGCAGGTCGTGCAGCCGGTGTACAGATCACACCTCCGAGCGGCATTCTGGGTGCAGCCCCTCAGATCCGTATTCGTGGTGTAAACTCTATCTCATCTGGTACAGGCCCCCTCATTGTTATTGATGGTGTACCTGTTTTTAGTGGTGACGTAGGGTCTTCAACGCCTAATAACGCGTTGGCAGACATTAACCCTGCGGATATTGAGTCTTTCGAGATCCTGAAGGATGGTGCAGCTACAGCTATCTACGGCTCACGTGCTTCCAATGGGGTTGTATTGATTACGACCAAAAAAGGTAAAGCTGGTCGCGCTAAATTTAGCTATGACAATTATGTCGGTTATGCGCAGGCTACCAAGTTGTTCGACCTGCTGGGTGCTGAGCAATTCGTCGAAATCAATAACGAGAAGAACCGCAATGCAGGTGGTGCGTCTAATATCGCAGCGCTTCAGACGCGCGCCGACGGCAGCACAGTTGAGACGGACTGGAACGATGCCATCTATCGCAATGCTTTCCAGCAGAACCATGTATTCTCTGTGAGCGGTGGTACGGACATGACTAGCTACTACTTCTCTTTTGGCTATGGTGCTCAGGAGGGTATTGCTATCGCCAACAGTCTTTCCCGCTACACTTTCCGCTCGAACCTTGACCAGAAAATCAACAACTGGCTGAAGATTGGCTTTTCAAGTGGTGTAACACGCCAGGAGAACCTCGGGCCATTGACGGGTTCCAACAACCTGTCAGGTAACACGTTCTCTGTGATGCGTATGTTCCCGAACGTTGATGTATTTGATCCAAATGATCCTACAGGCTACAACATCGATGATGCAAACCCACGTACACTCGGTCGTGGTGCTAACTCTATCGAGATCGCTAACGGTATTCCTAACCAGCGTTTCGTACTGGACAATGACCAGCGTCGTGCGGATAGCTGGCGTCTGATCGGCAATGCTTATGCTACGGCTAACCTCGCTAAAGGCCTTGACCTGCGTACGCAGATAGGTATCGACGGCAGCTATGTTGAGGACTTCCTTTTCCAGGATCCACGGCATGGTGACGGCTTCTCTGCCAACGGCCGCGTTTCACAGGCTTACCTGCCTTCACTGCGCTGGAACTGGCAGAATATCCTTACTTACAACAACACTTTTGCTGAAAAGCACAACCTGAACCTCACATTGGTACAGGAATACCAGAAGGAGCGCACCAGCTTCTACCGGGCTACAGCTACCGACCTGTCGGACCGTTTCTTCCAGGAGAACCTAATCTCTGGTACTTTTGCTAACCAGACAATCACGGGTGGCCTGCAGGAGAATGGTTTGGCTTCTTACTTGGGTCGTGTAAACTACAACTTTGCACGCAAGTATTATGTTAGCGCGTCTATCCGTCGCGATGCACTCTCCTCACTGCCGAAGGAAGGCCGTGTAGGTTACTTCCCATCAGCATCTTTTGCATACCGTTTGTCAGAAGAGGCTTTCTGGGGTAGCTTGTCTAACGTGATTTCTGATTTCCGTATCCGTGGTTCTTATGCAGAAGTAGGTAACACGAACATTGGCAACTATCCTTACATTGGTTCTTATGGCTCTGCTCAGTACGGTTCACAGAACGGTATCGGCTACAGCAACTTCGGTAACGATCTGCTCACGTGGGAATCACAGCGCAAGTATGACTTCGGCTTTGACATGGGACTGCTCGACAACCGCATCAATCTTTCATTGGCTTACTGGATGCAGGATAACGACAACATCATCCTGCAGGCACCAACAGCACCCTCTTTGGGTGTTCCTGGTAATATCATCAGCCAGAACGTTGGCCGTGTAAGGGGTCAGGGTGTAGAACTTACACTGGATGCAGCTGTAATCAATACAGATAAGTTCAAGTGGAATGCAGCATTCAACATCTCTACGCAGAACAACGAAGTACTTGCACTGGTCGGTGATCGCGATATCGTTTCGAGCTACAATATCATACGTGTAGGCGAGTCTCTTAACTCTATCTACGGCTTTGACTACTGGGGTGTAAACCCATCCAATGGTAACCCTGTATACGTGAAGGCCAATGGTACGCTGGTTGAAAACGAACTTACTAACGGCGCTTTCTTCGTATTTGATCCAGCTAATCCTGGTACACGTGGAGAGTCTAGCTCACTGTCTGCAACGACTGACCGTCGCGTCCTTGGGGTTGCTATTCCTAAGTGGTTCGGTGGTTTTGACAACAATTTCCGTTTTGGCAACTTTGACATGAATATTTTCTTCCGCTTCCAGGGTGGAAATATGATCATGAACCGTACGCGTATTGACCTGCTGGAGATGGCGTTCAACAACAACGGTACTGAAATTCTTGGTCGCTGGCAGAGCGCTGACAATCCTGGTGATGGTATGACGCCAAAACTGATTCTTGGCCAAAGCAACCGTATCAACAATCCGGATTTTGCCAGCACGCGTTTCGTAGAGAAGGGTGATTTCATCCGCCTCGGCAACTTCGCTATCGGCTACACCCTGCCAACAAATATCACAAAGAAGGCGAGCATTCAGTCACTGCGCGTATTTGTACAAGCACAGAATGCACTTACCTTCACCAACTATACCGGTATTGACCCGGAAACAAATACCAACGGCTTTGGTGTTGACTGGAACGGCAACCCGCAGCAGCGTGTGTATTCAGTAGGCGTTAATCTCGGTTTCTAAACTAAAAATCTCGGTAAGAAATGAAAAGATTCATTAAGAATATTAATTTCTTTTTCGCAGCTTCTCTGGTCCTCACAGGATTGGTGACTGTCTCTTGCGATAAAGACACAACAGAACTGTTGCCTTACGATCGCATTACCGAAACGGCTGCTTTTCAAACGCCAGAGCGTTGTGAGCTGTCAATGGTAGGTGTGTATGATGCAGCTCAGAGTGGTTTCTACCTGGGGGGTGCTGTACGCGGCTATCCTTTTGGTGCGGCTAATACCCAGCAGGGTGACAACCGTGGGGAGGATATGCTGAACGTCGCTGCTTTCTACGCAATTACATACGAAGCAACCTACAATCCTACCACGGCCAACAACCAGTTCCACTGGGAAACGCTTTATGGGCTTATCAACCGTGCGAATATTGTCATAGAGGGTGTTGGAAAAGCTGCTGCAAGTGGCGTCATCACGACAGCTAAGGCTGCCGAGTACGAAGGGGAAGCTCGCTTCCTGCGCGCTTTGGCTCACCACGAGCTGCTAGTTCACTTTGCGCGTCCTTATGCGCACACGGCGGATGCTTCACACCTCGGAGTGCCTTATCGCACGACGGCAGTCAACACAGCGACTGCACTGGATGCTGCACTGGCACAGGGTCGCAACACGGTCGCAGAGTGCTATGCTAAAATATTGGAGGACCTGACTTTCGCTGAGACCAGCCTGCCGGATACGCGCACGGGCTCACGGAAGATCACGCGGGCTACTTCTGGTGCTGCAACAGCAATGAAAACACGTATCTACCTGCACATGGGTAATTGGGACAATGTGATTGCTGAAGGCCAAAAGCTGATTGCCAAGAACACGTACAGTCTCACGGCTACACCGGAAGGTCCTTTTGCCAACAACGCGGCCAATACGGAGTCTGTTTTTGCAATAGAGAACTCACAGGTTGATAATCCGTTCGTCAATGGTGCATTGCCTGTTATGTACTCAATTGCTCCGGGGCGCTCACTGGTAGCAGTTAGCCCCATTATCTACAATGCAACTTTTTGGGATGCCAGCGATCTTCGTCGCAGCCAGCTGTTGAAGGGCAACAACCGTGCTTACTTCTCTAACAAGTATCGCAACATTACAACGCAGGATGACTACAACCAGATTATCCGCTATGCAGAGGTGTTGCTGAACATGTCAGAAGCTTATGGTCGTAAGAACGATGTAGCAACGGGTCTTGTTCATCTGAACAGCGTGCGCAATCGCGCTTTGACGGATGCAAGCCTCCACTACACAGCAGCTTCTTTTGCTACGCCTAAAGAATTCATTCAGGCGGTTCTCAATGAGCGCCGCATTGAATTCCTGGGCGAAGGCCGCCGTTGGGCAGATATCCACCGCCTCGCAAAAGATGCTGACTTCAGCACGGGAGGTATCCCTGCAAAAGTTCGTTACAATAATACGACTTTTGCCAGCTGGACCATTGGTGCTGCTCCACTGCCAACCGATCCAACCAAAATCGTTCCGGCAATTCCTTATGACGACTACCGTTTTGTTTGGCCAATTCCACAGTCTGAGTTGAATACCAACCCGACATTGGCGGCTCAGCAGAATCCTGGGTATTAATAGAGAATTTTAGACCCATCGCCTTGGCGATGGGCTGAAAAAATGTGCGGCATGGAGGTAACTCCATGCCGCATTATTTTTTTTAAAAATCAAAACCCAGCGCCAGCAGCCAGTTTCTACCCGCCTGCGGGTAGAGTCCTTGGTCAAAGCCAGGCTGATCACCGACCAGATACCGATAACTCCAGCCATTGGTTGAATACATGGTATCAAAAATATTCTGAATCACAAAATGTAACCTGATTCGATTATCCGCTGCTGTCCGGTGCTGGAAGCCGAGTCGGCAGTCCGCAAAAGTAAAAGGATCCAGACTGTTCTGCAGGTCGCCTGCATTGTCTAAATAGCGACGACTGACGTATTTTGCCTGCAAGGCTGTCTCAAAAAAGGTGCGATCCTTCTGCTTGCCGACTGGCTGTCGATAGGTGAAGTCTGCCGCTGCAACAACCGAAGGGGAAAAGGACAAGGGGGTGTTGGTCCGCTCAACAACCTGCTGGCCGAGATAGTTGAAGTCGGCATCATAGCGATCGACATATTCTTCAAAGGATACTACACGATTCTGGCTCAGTGCCAGATTAGCTTGCAGGCTAAGCACTTTGGTCAGCTGGTGTGCACCACTCAATTCTACACCATATCGATAGCTGCGAGCAATATTAATGCGCATATACTCACCAACATCATTGAGCTGGCCATTGAGAGCCAGTTGATTGTGGTAGAGCATGTAGAAAGCATTGATCTCACCGGCTGTTCGACTACTGCGGAAGCGCCAACCGGATTCAATATTGTATAGCTTTTCCGGTAGCGGGCGTGTCACTGGCGGATTGTCTACATAATCATTGCGATTAGGCTCTCGCTGGGCTATGCCGAAGCCCAGGTATGCTTGTCCGGCAGGTAGTTTGTAGGTAAAACCTGCCTTGGGGTTAAAAAATAACAGATTTTCGCGCTGGTCCAACAATTGTAGTCGGTTGCCATAACCCTCAAAGCGATAATCGACCGATCTGAGTTGCAGATCACCGAAGGCTTCCAGCCGGTCGCCCAACGGATAATTAAGCCGAAAGAAGGTGTTAAAATCATTTTTTATCCCGTCATTGTCATAATAACGGTGTCGGATTTCCGAGGCAGCGGCAAAACGCGCCCAGATGACCTCTCCAAAGTGTTGGCCGATGTAGTTGCTATATGCGCCTCCCCATGTGAATTGCCATTTTTTTACCGGATGATCATATCGCAGACCAAAAGTAGCTCCCAGGAGGTCATTGTCGAGCCAACGGCGACGGATGAGGTCGGTGAATTGAGGCTCGCCCAAGGTTGGCAGGTTGTAGCTGGCCGGGTCTTCATCCGCTTTGTATTGCTCAAAAAAACCGGCGCCCCGGGTGTAGTAGGCGGCGAGATTCAGCTGCCATTGAGGACTGAGCACCGTATTATAGAGTAGTTGGAGGTGCGTCTGTCCATAGTCATCAACTTCGTTATCGTAGGGGTCGCCTTCTTTTTCGGTACCGGCTGGGTTAAAGGTACGGGTGGCCCGATCATTGGCGAGGGCAGCCGGCACACCATACCACGCCTGGTAAGTCCTCTCTTTACCCTGGAAAATATTGACTCTGAACGTGCTTTTTGCGCCAATATAGGCGCCCGTCATAAACCAGGCGTTGAGGTCGGCCGAGGCTCTGTCTATGTACCCGTCCGATTGAATGCTGCTCAGGCGTCCGTCTAGTGTGAATTTGCCTTTCATCAGACCCGTTCCAAAGCGCATGCTGGTCCGGTAGGTATCGAAACTGCCGGCCGTACCGTCTAGCGTCAGGTAGGGCTTCTCGTATACCTTTTGGGTATTAATATTAATGGTAGCACCAAATGCGCCGGGGCCATTAGTGGAGGCACCTACTCCGCGCTGAATTTGTATCTCTTCAGCCGAGCTAAGGAAGTCAGGTAAGTTGACCCAGAAAACTGCCTGTGATTCCGCATCGTTGAGGGGTATACCATTGATGGTGATGTTGGTTCGGGTGGGGTCCGATCCCCGAATCCAGATGCCGGTATATCCAATGCCCGTACCTGCATCGGATGTGACCACCGCAGAGGGCGTCCACTGCAGCAGGAAGGGGGCATCCTGTCCCAGATTGCGTGGAGCCAGGTCAGCACGACTGAGGGTTGTGTAGGTTACAGGCGTGCGTTCATCAACGCGTACGGCCGTTACCAGCAATTCCTGCGTGGTGAAAGTAATTTCCGCGAGAGTAAAGTCTAATTTGCAAACAGCCTCTCCGACGCTGACAACTAGTCGCTGTCGATGACTCTGGTAGCCCAAAAAGCTTCCCTCTACCGTGTAGGTGCCGGGACTGAGGGACTCGATTTTAAAACTGCCATCAGCACTGCTTACACTGCCTTTTTGCAGCTCCGCAATGAAGATACCGGCTCCTTCGAGTGGCTGACCAGTTTGGTTGGTGATAACGCCTTCCAGCCGGCACTGAGCACCGACGGATAAGTGGTAAAACAAGCCTAATAACAGACAGAAGGCCTGTAGTTTCCACGAATTACATCTTGACATGATGAAAAAATTAGAGTGAAACCTTAACACTACCGGGGGTCAGGTAATGTTTTGAACGGTATCACCCCTTTGTGTCGGTATCAAAACCGACAAGAGGACGGCAGCCTTAGGATTTCCCTTCCCGGCATTACCCGGGCAGGTTCCTGTTCCAGTGGCTGTATCCGGAACAAAGGGTATGATCTCAGCCTCGCAAAAGCAGGGCACCCCAAAACAGGTCATAAAGATAGGACTTATGCCTGACTTTTGTATTTTTGTCGTCATGGAAAGAGGAATCAAGAGAACGCTTATTATTTTGGCTATCATACTCGCCAATCTGGCATTGGATCAGTGGACGAAAGAACTGGCCCGGCAGCATCTGTCCGGTAACTATATGTATACCTATTGGAATGATTTTTTCCGACTGTTGTATGTCGAGAATAAGGGCGCTTTTCTTAGTTTAGGGTCTTCACTGACAGATCAGCTTCGCTACTGGGTTCTTCATTATTTTCCTTCGGCCTTATTGGCTGTTATGCTGGGGTATGTGCTGCTGGATCGGCGTATGGACCGTTGGCAGATTTATTCTTTCTCCTTCATCATTGGAGGTGGATTCAGCAACATTATCGATCGTATCCTGTACGGGCAGGTGACGGATTTTATGAATATAGGAATTGGCAGTCTGCGTACAGGGATTTTCAATTTTGCAGATGTTAGTATCATGCTGGGTTTGGGACTCATGCTACCTGCTGTATTCCGCAAACAATCAACTATATGAGCAGAGGACTGATTTGGGGGTGTCTGCTACTTTGTTGCCAGCAGTTGCTGCTGGCACAGGCAGTGCCGGGTGGAAAATTGCCCGACTACAACGCTGCATTGGCTTCTGTAAAGGTGTTGGTAAATCCGGATGGTATCTTACCGCTGCGTCGCCTTGATACCATTCGGCTTGCTTTCACTAATATTAACGTTGCTAACGATACAGTTCTGTGGGAAACCATCAATCGTTATCATACGGCTGCTCGTGTGCAGTGGTTACCCAATGGTTCTGCAGTGATGACTTCAGTAGAAGAAACGGATGGCCGCATGTTGGCCAACAAACCCTACAGCCCGATTATTGCGATTGATGCAGCGGAATTTGATGATCGTGTACCTGTGCCGGACAACTGGCTGTCGGGTTTTCCAAGGCCTTGCGTAGTGATTGTTCTCAACGGGAATGACAAAATTCTGAAAGCTATACGGCAGGATGCCGAAGTGGCTGTTATTTTTTCATCCCAAAATGATGTCTGGACGCAGTCGCTGATCGTTCAGACGCTATTCGGTGGGGTTGCCATGCAAGAGACTGCCGATACGACACTTGCCGGTGTTTTTCCCGAAGCCAGGGGGATTACGGCTGCTCCTGCAATCCGTCTGGGCTATGCGCCTCCGGGAGTGGTAGGCATGAATGCAGATCGCCTTCGCGATAGCATTGAGGCTATTGTAAACGAGGGAATCCGGGCGGGAGCATTTCCGGGGGCTCAGGTATTGCTTGCAAAAAATGGTAAGGTAGTTTATCATGGGACGTTTGGATATCACACCTATGAACCCGGGGCAAGGCCAACGACGACGGATGATATCTACGATTTGGCCTCTATCACGAAAATCAGTACGGGGCTGCCTGTGCTGATGCGACTTTATGGGCAAGGCCGTATCGATCTTGACGGAAATTTGGCTGCCTACCTGCCTTACATGGAAGGTAGTAATAAAGCCAGTCTGCGCATGCGCGATCTGCTCGCTCATCAGGGGCGGCTTCGGGCATGGATTCCGTTCTGGCGGGGAACGCTTAAGGGGCATGCCAAATACCCCTGGAAAAAAAATTGGGACGATACGATCATCAATGATTATCGTTTCAGACCTCGCACACTCAGTAGGGATTCGTCAGCCAATTATTCCTTGGAGCTTTCGGAGGGTCTGTGGCGGCACAAAAATTACGCTGATATCTTATTCAATACCATCCGCATTTCGCCCCTCAACGAGCAATTTGGCTATGTTTACTCTGATCTGTTTTTTACGCTTATGCCGCTGGTCGTGCAGCATACAACGAGCCACGATATTGTTGATTACCTGCGCGATAGTTTATACAGACCGTTAGGGGCATATACTATGGGTTTCAATCCTGATTCGCGCTTCTCCCTGAGCCGGATTGTGCCGACAGAGGTGGATACTTTTTTCAGGATGACGCTTCTTCATGGCAAGGTACATGATGAGAGTGCAGCGCTGCTGGGGGGCATTTCCGGACATGCAGGGCTTTTTTCTTCAGCTAATGATCTTGCCAAACTGATGCAGCTTTACCTCAATCGGGGGCAGTATGGCGGAGATACACTGATAGAGGCGCATGCGGTAGATACTTTTACCAGAGCGCATTTTGCAGAGCTTGGTAATCACCGGGGGCTAGGCTTCGATAAGCTGCCGCTCAATTATACAGAATCTACACTGCCATCAAAGGCTGCAGGTCCTGCAAGTTTTGGGCACTCTGGTTATACGGGTACCTTCACCTGGGCTGATCCGGACACGGGACTGCTGCTGGTGTTTTTGAGCAATCGCGTACACCCTACCCGCAACAATTCACTGATTTCAACGCTCCGCATACGTACTCGTATACATGACGCTGCCTACCAGTCGATACAAGACGGCGTAGCCGGGGAGTAGCTGCTGGTTTACAGTCGGCTGAAAAGTGCTTGTTGTGGCTGTGCAGCCCAGTAATGAGCATCAAAAGCGAGGCTGATGTTGCGCAGGAAAGGTTGCCCTGCCGCTGTGATACGCAGGAAATTGTCTCCCAATTCAACCAGTTCATCGGCAAGGAATTCGTCCAGCCTCCCCAGACCTTCAAAAAGGGCAGGGCAGCGGGCAGCGGGATCCTCCCAGGAAGTGTACTGCCTGCACATCAGGTTGAGTATGTGTTTGCGGATGATTTCATCTTCGGGGGTAAGTGCATAGCCTTTGATGAGCGGAAATTCCCCACAACTGACCCGAAGCTGATAAGCCTCCACTGTTTTCTCGTTTTGAGCAAAGCCAGACCAGGTGTCACTAATGGCAGAGGTGCCGAGGCCTATGTTGAGAAGGGCAGGACTCGGTGTGTAGCCCATGAAATTGCGGTGCAGGCTGCCTGTACGATGGGCAACTGCCAGACTGTCATTGGGTAGTGCAAAATGATCCATACCAATCTCCTCATAACCGATGTCAAGCAGTAAGTCTCTGCCCAGTTCATACAGGGCTCGTTTTTCAGCGCCTAAAGGTAAATCCTTTTCGCTGTAGGCGCGTTGGCTGGGTTTTACCCAAGGCACATGCGCATAACTGTAAAAGGCAATGCGATCGGGTCGCAAGCTGCTTACCTGCGCCACGTTGGTCCGGATATGATCAGGTGTCTGGAAGGGTAGCCCGAAAATCAGATCGTAATTGACAGAGGAATAGCCCATTTCTCTGGCCCAACGCGTGACCTGCGCAATTTGCTCGCGAGTCTGAAAACGGTTAATAACCTTCAGGATGTGATCGTCGAAGTCCTGAACACCCACACTAATGCGCCGGAAACCCAATTCGTACAACAGGCGCAGATGCTCACGCGTGGTGGATGCAGGGTGCGCCTCAAAACTACCTTCAAAATCCGGGGCTGTTGTAGCACTCTCAAGGAGTGTGGAAAGGAGACGATACAAATTGTCGGGAGAAAAAAAGGTCGGAGTCCCTCCGCCTAAATGAAGCTCGCGCAGGTGTGGCTTGCCCGGGAGGGCATGGAGGTAGAGACGCCATTCGGCCAACAAGGCTATTATGTAAGGATTCTCTACGGCGTGATTAGTGGTGATGCGCTTATTGCATCCACAATAAGTACATAATTTTTCGCAAAAAGGCAGGTGGATATACAGACTACTATCGGGCGAGATGTTGTAGGTGCGCAGCAGTTGCTCGCGCCATGAGGTTTGGTCAAATGCGTCATCCTGCCAGTAGGGTGCTGTCGGATAGCTTGTATATCTCGGCGCCGGCCGGTCGTATTTCTCAATGAGCATATTCTTCATCGTTCCTCTTATTGGGACAAAATTACCGGCCGCTTTCAGGCAGGCAGGGTGATTTTTGTCATGATGGTGGATGATATAAGTCGTGAGCATACAGCTCCGCGTAATCGTATTTTTGACCGGGCTATTGCGAGCAGCCTGTATTACCATGAGACTGGACGATAACTTACTTTCCGTCAGCGCCGGAAAACGAACTGCAACACAGTGTTTTCACTGTGGAGACAACTGCCAGCCAGGTCTTATTCTGGTTGATGAACACGATTTCTGCTGCGAGGGCTGCAAAACCGTGTATACGCTTTTGCGAGACAATGGGCTGGATGGGTATTACAGGATCAATCCCGCAGCGGGGGTTAGTCGCAAAAATCAGCAGGAAGAGCGTTATGCGTGGCTGGATGATCTGGCAGTAGAGGAAAAGCTACTCGAATTTTCTGAGGGCCGTCATGGGCGCATTCGCCTTCATCTGCCGCAGATACACTGTGCCTCCTGTATTTGGCTACTTGAAAATCTACCCAGACTGCATCCCGGTTTTCTTAGCAGCCATGTCAATTTTCCCAAGCGGGAGGCTTCCATTGTTTTTGACAGGGAGCACATAAGCCTTCGAAAGGCCGTCGAGATGCTGGCTGCCATCGGCTATCCACCGGATCTTAGGCTCGACAGGCTGTCGGGCAGCAAGCAGCGCACGCCGGAAACCAAACTGTACCTGCAGTTAGGAATTGCCGGCTTTTCTTTCGGAAATATCATGTTGCTGAGCTTTCCCGAGTATCTCGGAATGCAGGCATGGAATGGTGGCGAGCTTCCCTTCTACATCAATCTCTTCAATATCCTGCTGGCAACGCCGGTACTTTTTTATAGCAGCCAGGAGTATTTTAAGTCCGCCTGGGCGGGGATCCGCTACAAAGACTGGAATATTGATATTCCGATTGCACTCGGAATGATTGTTCTCTATGGGCGGAGTCTGTATGAAATTATGTCAGGCTATGGCCCCGGCTACCTCGATAGTCTGGCAGGACTTGCCTTTTTTCTGTTGACGGGCAGGTGGTTTCAGCGGCGAACCTACCAGCAACTTTCATTTGACAGGGACTATAAGTCCTATTTCCCGGTAGCCGCTCAACGGATCCTTGCCGAAGGGGAGGAGGAGTCGGTTACACTTGATAAACTGCAGCCGGGCGACAAACTGATTATTCGACATGCCGAACTGATTCCTGCCGATGCACGCCTGCTCGGGGGGAAGGCACGCATCGACTACAGCTTCGTCAGTGGTGAAGCAGAGCCGGTTACCAAGCAAACGGGCGATCGCCTGTTTGCAGGTGGGCGGCAGCAGGGAGAGGCGATCCGCATCTTGCTGGAAAAAAGAGTGGACCAGAGTTACCTTACACAGCTTTGGGTAGAGAGTGATCTTCGTGATGAAGGCAGCAGCTCCGCAAGCGGCATTGCAAAAAAGGTGGGGCGGTATTTTACATTCACCATTCTGACAATTTCTCTGATCACACTGGCTTACTGGTGGCCCCAAAATCCCGGACTCGCTATCAACGCTTTCACGGCTGTACTCATTATCGCCTGCCCTTGTGCACTGGCGTTGGCCGTACCCTTCACGCTGGGCACAGCTTTGCGTATGCTCACACGTACCGGTATCTACAGCAAAAATACGGAAGCGATTGAACGATTGTCGGCTGCAAGCACCATCGTATTTGATAAGACCGGAACACTTACCGACAGCAAGAGTGTGGAAGTCAATTACGCTGGTAGTCCTTTGGATGTACATGCGAAGTCGGTATTGTTGAAACTCAGCAGACAGAGTACCCACCCCATGAGTATGGCTGTTTATGCATGGTTGAGCGCCCTAACAACCAATGAGGAATTACCCGACTGCGAGCTGGATTTTTTCTGGGAGGAAACGGGCAAGGGGCTGTCGGCCCAAGCCAATGGGCAGCCACTTCGACTTGGGCGGATAGACTGGGTAAGGGAAATTCAGCCGGACCTGATGGGGAAAGGGGAAGTATACTGGGCTTGGGGGCATGCGCTTGGCGGTGTCTTCAGTGTCCGGCAAGCCTACAGGGAGGGGTTGGGCGAATTAATGACAGCATTGTCGAAGGAGCATACGCGCAGTATTCATTTGCTTTCGGGGGACAATGAGCATGCATATGCGCACCTGACGACCGTTTTCCCCACCAATGCAAAGTTGAAATTCAGACAAAGCCCGCATGACAAGCTCGCCTTTGTCCGTGAGCTTGAAGAAAGCGGTGAGCATGTTCTTATGATAGGTGACGGACTCAATGATGCGGGCGCACTCAAGCGCGCCTGGGTGGGTATGGTTATCACTGAAAAGGCCAATAATTTCACTCCGGCCAGCGATCTGATTTTTGAGGGAAAATACTTCGAAAGCCTGCCGCAGGTGATGCGGTATGCCAAGGCGAGCGTACGGCTCGTATACGTGGCTTTCTTTTTTGCTTTTGTGTACAATATTATTGGACTGAGCTTTGCTGTACGAGGCGCACTTTCGCCTGTGGTCGCAGCTATTCTCATGCCCGTGAGTTCTATAACGATTGTCGCGCTGGGTGTTGCCGGCAGTACCCTGATCTTTAAGCATATCTTTGCAAAAAGCCGGCAGCGATCCTGAGACCCCTGCCGGCTTTTTGCAAAACCCTTATTACAGCTCGGTAACTAGTAACGGTAGTACTCAGGCTTGAACGGTCCCTCAGGCGCCACACCGATATAGCTGGCTTGTTCATCGGAAAGTATATCCAGTTCAACACCAATTTTGGCGAGGTGCAGTAAGGCTACCTGTTCATCCAGATGTTTAGGCAGCATGTACACCTTGTTTTCGTACTGTCCTTCATTCTTCCAAAGTTCTATTTGAGCCAACACCTGATTGGTAAAAGATGTAGACATCACGAAAGAGGGGTGACCAGTCGCACAACCCAGATTGACGAGGCGGCCTTCTGCCAGGACAATTATATCTTTGCCGTCGACATTGTACATATCTACCTGTGGCTTAATATTGATCTTGGTGTCCCCGTAGGTGGCATTCAACCATGCCATATCAATCTCATTGTCGAAGTGACCTATGTTGCAGACGATGGTCTTGTCCTTTAAAAGGCGGAAGTGCTTCTCACCGACGATATTGACGTTGCCGGTGGCGGTGACAATAATGTCAGCAAGGGGAGCAGCATAAGACATTTTGCGCACTTCAAAGCCGTCCATGGCCGCTTGCAACGCGCATATCGGATCAATCTCTGTGACGATTACGCGACAGCCAGCGCCACGCAGACTGGCAGCAGTGCCTTTGCCAACATCGCCGTAGCCGGCAACAACAGCTACTTTACCAGCCATCATAATATCGGTTGCCCGGCGGATGGCATCAACACTACTCTCACGGCAGCCGTATTTATTGTCAAACTTAGACTTGGTTACAGAGTCATTGACATTGATGGCAGGTAACGGCAGCGTACCGTTGGCCATCCGCTCATACAGGCGGTGTACACCGGTGGTCGTCTCCTCAGAGATACCTTTAATCCCTGCAACCAGCTCGGGATGCTGATCCAGGACCACATTGGTGAGGTCTCCACCGTCATCGAGAATCATATTGAGCGGCTGGCCACCTTCGAAGGCAAACAACGTCTGCTCAATACACCACCAGAATTCCTCCTCTGTTTGTCCTTTCCAGGCATATACAGGAACACCCGCAGCCGCAATAGCTGCTGCGGCATGGTCTTGGGTAGAAAAAATATTACAGGAAGACCAGCTCACCTCAGCACCCAGCTCTACCAGCGTCTCAATGAGGACAGCCGTTTGTATGGTCATGTGCAGACAGCCGGCAACGCGGGCACCACGCAGTGGCTTAAGCGGGCCGTATTGCTCACGAAGAGCCATAAGTCCGGGCATTTCAGCTTCCGCAAG
This sequence comes from Saprospiraceae bacterium, assembly GCA_032115735.1. Lineage (GTDB taxonomy): Bacteria > Bacteroidota > Bacteroidia > Chitinophagales > Saprospiraceae > JAUMBM01. Next base: position 13,647 of record JAUMBM010000270.1, on the reverse strand, counting down.
TCGTATTTCCTTACGGCCCCAGTCGGCCATGTTGATATCCTTGACTTTATACTTCAAGGTAGTTGCAGTTGACATTGGAAAAGAGGTTATTTTTTGTAAAATACAACGCAAAGATACTCATTCTCTGCCAAATAATCACTTACAAGGAAAGCGTTTGCCGGGTGAGGAAAGAAATAGGAGCCGGTTTAACAACCTCTGACTTCCTTTAGAGGAAAGCTCAAAAGATAGGTAACAAGAACGCTCACTGGTGGCGATGGCCGCCGGTGAGCGTTCTTGAGTCAGTCTCTTACATTGACTGCTTATTGGAAAGGATCGCTGAAGCGATGATCTGTAATAAACTCCTGGTCGGTCAACGATTCCAGAAAGGCAACCAAAGCGGCCTTATCCGCACTGGAAAAATTGAAACGGACTGGTGTACCATTGGGTGCGCGCAGACGATGGTCGAGATTCAGATGCGACTTGATGCCCTGACTGTAATGGTCGATCACTTCCTCCAGTGTGGCAAAGCGACCGTCGTGCATATAGGGCGCTGTCAGCGCAATATTGCGCAGGAAAGGGATCTTAAATACCCCATTGTCCGAAGGTGAAAGCGTACGCTCACCCAGGCCATTGTCAGCGTAAGACTGATCGAGACCATTGTTGGCCATGCTAATAAACACAGGTGATGACATATCTGTCCCGTGGCAAGAGCTACAGTTGGCCATGAAAAGACTCTTGCCGCGGTTTTCCAGCTGACTGTAATTGGAAAAATCCGTAAAGGGATCGCGTGTTCTGTTGAGACCATCATCAAAGCGAGATTTGGTCGACACGAATGCGTTAAGGAACTCCTGCAGGGCTTCCGTGACGCGGTCACCACTGATTTGAGCATCGCCAAAAGCTTTGGCAAAGAGAATTTCATAATGCTCCTGACCGTTGAGTCGAGCAACGAGATCCGACATTTTCATGCCCATTTCAATTTCATCTTCAATCGTCAGGTGGCTTTGTTCGGAGATACTGCTGGCGCGTTCATCCCAAAAGAAACCTATACCAGCTACATTGCCAAAAGAGGACCCTCCTTCATAAGAAGAGACAAAGTTGGCGGCCGTAGCCAACGCCAGCGAGTTGCGGCGGGTAAGCCTGCCGTCAAAACCTTCGCTCAGCGCCTTGTCATCAGAGAAAGCAAGCTCCTGCTTATGGCAGGAGGCACAAGAAACAGTCTGTGTACGTGAGAGCTGCTTATCGTAAAACAGCACACGCCCCAAAGTCGCTTTGGCATTGTGGATTACGGGGGCAGCAGCTCCGGCCATGTGCGGGGGCAGCTGAAACCGATAGCTGATTTGTTCTTCGGGTAAATTGAGTGTCTGTCTCAACACTGCATACTCTGAAGGACTGTATGTCTGTGTATAAGTTACTTCCTCGTCTTTGAGGCAGCTGCTTAAGCTTCCTGCAATGAGGGCGGACAGCAGGACTATTCGTGGAAATGTATTCATAGCTTACCAAGAATTTGTAAACGTATGTGAAATCGCTACTTCAAAGATAATTGAGATTAGCCGTGCATTTGTATAAATAACATTTTTTTAACACGGGACACAGGCGCTTTAGGCAGGGTCGAGGCCGTCTGAATGTTCTTCACGCCAAAGAAGCCCCCCCCTTCATTTTCCCGGAAAATGAAGGGGGGGGCTTCTTTGGCATACTGTACGGCGAAGCAGTGGCAAATTATTCGTTTGGATCCGGTCGCTCAGCCTGATTTTGCTTCTGTATCTTGTTGAGTACCAAAGCTGCTTTCAGCAGGAAATCGTCATGGAACTCAGTATATTCATTGTATACCATCATTAGTCGGGCAGCGTCGTAAGCAGCCGACTTAGGAAGTAACTGACGCGCAGCAATAGGATGCAACCAGTATTCAAGATTGTTGGAGCGCAGGTAAGAGCGATCCATTTCAAAATTGATGACTACGGATAGCTTATTGAGCGAGAAAAGATAGTCAGTCTCGCGGTTGAGATCCTTCTGGATATCAATGATATTGACGCGATTGAAGCTGAAGCCAGTTCGCTCACACAAGAAAATGTCTCTGCGTCCGTCAAATACGATCAGATCGCGGATGCCATATTTCTTGAAATTTTTGAGCAGAAAACTTTTGATTGGAGCCTTTGACGGGCGAAGCTGGCGGAACGCCTGCTGCAGTTGGGCATCATCCAGACGAAACTCTTCCTCGTACGGACGCCTGCGGCGTGTGCGCATATTGAAGACCTCCTTGGCACGGCCTATGGTATGCCCCAAGTCATTGGTGCGGGCGAAAACGTTGACAACGTCAACGTTCGCGTTATTTACCCAGCTTTCAATAAAAATCTTGTTAGATCCGTACTCAAAAACCAGTAACGCGATCTCACTGATGGCATAAAAGTTGGGGTAACCGCCGTAAATGTTTCCATACTTCAGTTCCAGGAAAGCAACAATGTTGTTGCTACCGGAAGAGTGGTAGTTTTGGTTTGATCTTTGTTGCTCTTTCATAGTCGTTCTCGGGCGAAAGCTTTCACTTGTTGTTTAATACCGAATCACAAAGGTAAAAAGTATTGGAATAAATACTTAAACACTTTTTATAAATCAGTAAAAATAAGCCATAAATCTTAACGAAAAAGGCCTACGGCAAAAGAATAAACGTATTTATCCCTTAAATCAGGAACAGACCATTTTCGTAGATCTTTGTCCCGTCAGCAAAAATTTGGCCTCCTTGTTTCATATCGGCAATCATATCCCAGTGAATGGCTGACTCGTTCTTGCCGCCTGTCTGCAGGTATGACTGTCCAATGGCCATGTGCACCGTGCCGCCAATTTTTTCGTCAAAAAGTATGTTGCGGCTGAAGCGCTGTATGCGGTAGTTGGTACCGATAGCCACCTCTCCGAGGCGCCGGGCGCCGGGCAGCTCAAAAACCTCATCCAGCACTTCTTTACCCTGAGCAGCCTCCCAGTGGTCAACGTAACCGTCTTTTAGCCATAGGCTTACGTGCTGCACTTCCTGCCCCTGATAGATCGCCGGCAGGTCAAAATGTATAAAGCCCTGTGCGCTGTCTTCTATGGGGGATGTATATACTTCTCCGCTGGGCATGTTGGTCTGTCCGTCAGAGTTGATCCAAATGCGGCCCGCAGTCGAAAAGTGGATATCCGTCCGGTCGTTGAGGTAGCGGAATTCCTGGCAGCGATTGAGATAATCTACAATGTGTTGCTGCTCTCTGCTGAGCTGGCGCCAGGCTTCAACCGGATCATCCTCGTATAGCCGGCATGCTTCAAATACAAACTGTTCGTACGACGCCAGAGACATGCCTGCCTCTTGTGCCTGCGCCTGTGTCGGGTACTGGCAAAGACAGCGCTTTAGGGCGCGGGTGGCCGTGCGTTCAAAATAGATATTGGAAAGTGGGGCCAGTGCTTGCTGGCGCTGGCGCGTCCGCGCAGCTTCAGGTTTGTAGCCTTCACGCAGACTGTAAGGCGCCTTTATGTAAAGATAGGCGTCAAAGTGCTGCATTGCTTCGCTGTACAGCATCGAGACATACCCCAGCTGTACATCGTTGCCCTCTTGCAGCAGTATCCGGTTCTGTCCTTCGAATTCCAGCTCCGTTTCTACCAATCCACCCGCACGCAGAGCCTCGCGATATACTTCTTTTACCAGGGGTTCCGCCAAAGTGGTGGTACGAATAAAAAGCCTCTCCCCGGGCTGAATCGACAGGCAGTAGCGGACCAATAGCCGGGCATATTTGTTGAGCATACTATTCATAACATACTTGGTTGATACGCTGGTTGGGCCGGTAGCTGCGCCCGGCCCAACCAGCAACGGTTAGCAAGTGAGTTACCACTTCTGCGCCAAATAGGGGTAGCGCAGGTGGTACTGCTCCCGTACCATCGACAGGACGCGCTGCCTGAGCGCATCCATATTTTCACGACTGACTGCAGAAACGAGTATCGCTTCCGAACCAAACTGAAACTGCAGGCTTTCGATCAGACTGCCCTCGATCTCCTGCCGGGCTTCTTCGTCGACATAAGGATCGTAGTTGAGTTCTCTGTACAGATCGATTTTATTGAAAACAAGCAGGGTAGGCTTGTCTTGCGCACCAATATCCTTGAGCGTTTGCATCACCGTACGAATATGGTCTTCGTGCTGTGGGTGTGCAATATCAACCACGTGGAGAAGGATGTCGCTTTCCCGCACTTCATCCAGCGTTGACTTGAAGCTTTCGATGAGGTGGTGGGGGAGCTTCCGTATGAAGCCTACTGTATCGGACAGCAAAAAAGGTACCCCCTCAAGAGCCAGCTTGCGCACGGTCGTATCAAGAGTGGCAAACAGTTTGTTCTCGGCAAAAACATCTGACTTGCTGAGCAGATTCATCAGGGTGCTCTTACCCACGTTGGTGTAACCGACCAAGGCAACCCTGATAAGTGTCTCCCTTGTCTTCCGCTGGGTGACATTCTGCAGATCTATTTTTTCAAGTTTCTTCTTGAGAAGCGATATTTTATCGCGGACAATCCGCCGGTCAGTTTCAATTTCCTTCTCACCGGGACCGCGCATGCCGATACCGCCGCGCTGCCGCTCAAGGTGCGTCCACAGGCCCCTGAGCCGGGGTAGCAGGTACTGCATCTGTGCCAGTTCCACCTGCGTTTTTGCCTGCGCCGTCTGCGCTCTGCTGGCAAAAATATCTAAGATGAGCGTGGACCTGTCAATAATCTTTACCTTCAGCGTCTCCTCCAGCGCATTGACCTGCTTGCCGGACAAATCGTCATCGAAAATAACGAGGCTCACTTCTTCATTGGCATCGATATAGCTCTTTATCTCCTCAAGCTTACCCTTGCCTACAAAAGTGCGGGAGTCAGGGTGGGGGAGCTTTTGTAAAAAGCGTTTTTGCGTAACTGCACCTGCAGTGAGTGCCAAAAACTCTAGCTCATCGAGGTACTCATTAACCTGACGCTCCGTCATATTCGGCTGAATCACACCGACAGTTACAGCGTATTCAGTTTCTTTTTTCAATCCGCCGGAGGATTTTTCTCCGACATTCCATTCATTGGCCATGTGTGATAATTCTAATAAACGTAGTGCCCGAAAGCCGTGGGTAAAGGTTGTTTGTACAAACAGCGTAACAGAGATTGGCTACAAATAATTCTTACAAACAAAAATAAAGGGCGTTTTTTCCAAAAAAAGCGAAATGTTGACAATCTACTGCCGAGTAATCCATTTTTCCGGATCCTGACTGGCGCTTCCCTTCCATAACTCAAAATGCAGCGGGTTTTCGCCACCGGCAGCAACGCCCAGTATATCGCCCGATTTCACCTGTTGTCGTTTGACAACCTCCACATTCTCAAGATTCGAGTAAACCGTGAAATATTCTCCGTGCTTCACCAAAATCATTTGTCTGGAGCCTGGTACCGTCTGTATATTGACAATTTCACCATTGAAAACGCAACGAACAGGACTTGCAGCAGCTACCGTAATTTTAATACCATTGTTTGAAATCATGATATTGGGAACACTAGGGTGCGGCTGCCGCCCGTAGCGGCTGAGAATTTGTCCACTCGCCACCGGCCAGGGGAGTTTGCCCCGTTGGGCTGCGAAGGAGACAGTAAGCTGGTTTGAAGCCGGGCTGGTTGACGTGCCCGGGCCGGGCTCCTCCCTGCGATTCGTACCGCCTGTGCCGGTGTTACTCCTGTTTTGAATGGCCAGCTCTTGGTTGATTGCATTGGTGATGGCTGAATTAAGTGTGCGGGTCTCCCGCTGCTGTCGTCTGATGCTGGCAAGAATATCCTTTTCGTTCGAATTAAGCTTGCCTACCAGATCGTTGTGGCGGCTCCTCTCTGAAGAGAGCGCCGCCCGTTGTTTCTCATTATCGCTGAGGAGGCGCTCCTTTTCTGCCTTCCGGAGCTGCTGCTCGCCCATTCGTTTTTGTACCGCCTGTTGGGCGATCTCTATGTCGCGGGATTGTCTGCGCCGGTGTCTTTGGTACTGCCGAAAGTACAGCCAGCGGCGGATGGCGTCGTTGACGCTGTTGGAGGTGTATAAAAAATTGAGCCAGCTCTGGGTCTGGTAGGCGCGGTAGGCAGTGCGAAGGGTGCGGGCATATTCTTGCCTGAGCTGGTCGATGTAGGCCTGTTGTGTACGGATGGTATCTTCAACAGCAACAACGTAGCCGTCAATCTGCTCAACTTCTTCACGCAGCAGGCGTATGAGCTGTCTGCGCTTGCCTATCTGACGATCCAGCAGAGAAAGCTGCGACAATGCCGCCTGTTTTTCGCGCCTCGTTTCATTAAGACGCTGTTGGTTGCGGCGGATATCCCGCTCGAGCTGTTGTCGCTGACGACGCAAATCACTGGTACTGCTCTGCTGTGCCAGCAGACAGTGGTTGCTCAGCAAAAGCAGGAGTAGCCACAAAAAACTGTATCTACCTGCTGCGCTCATATCGTTCCGGAATCTCAAAATTAATGGACGTAGGCTCGTCAAGAGATACTTTTGTAAATTCTATGAGCATGCTGGCACTGCCAAGCTGCTGTTCGCTGACCTGAAAACGACGTTGGTGGGAGAAGTGCTGATGGGTGGAGAGCTGGCTGTAGTTGAGCAGACTCATCTCCAGTTGCCGCCCCGCAGTCTTGTCCAGCAATAGCATGCGCTGTAAAGTATGCTTTTGAGGATCAAACCACAAACGGTTGGATACCTGTTCGTTCTCAGCATACAGCGCATAGCTGTCCTTGTCGGCAGCGTGCTGAAGATTGTCTGCTACAAGGAAAAAGGGATTGCCCAGCAGCAGACTTTCCAGTATAGCAAACTCAGCGGGAAGCTGCAGCATCTCTTCGATCATACTGAGCGGTGACACAGAGTAGGTATTGTTGATGCGGTCAATCACGTAAACGGAGTCGCGTGTGACCAGCGCTCTGGCGAGCTCAAAACCCATCTTTTTGACGTTGAGCCAGATGACACTGTCTGTACGCATTTTGATACTGGCGGCTAGCGAGATCGTTTTTCCTTCATTTTCAAGGCTTATCGTTGCCCGGGCGTCAAGCCAACGGACATCAAGCTGATTTTTCAGGACCTGTTCATGCAGATAACTCGCACGATTCTCACTGGTATCAGCTCCGGTACTCAGGTTGCGCGCTGTACCACAGCCACTGCTCAGCAGCAGTAGCCAAGCCATGAATAACAGGGCAGAGAGCTGCAGGAGGTATTTATTCATACCACTTTTTTTGAGCTATTTTTTTGGCGACAGCCGGCCACGCAGCACCCTGCTGCCGCGCTTTTTCCCAATACTGCAAAGCTTCACCGACCTGATTCAGGTGATACAGCACGTCCCCGTAAAGGTCAAGCGCACCGACCCACTGCCCGGCACCCGCCGCCAAAGTCTTATCGAGGGTCATTTTTGCCTGTGAAAAATCGCGTTGCAGAAATTGCACCCTTGCAAGTGTTTCGAGATAGAAAAAATTATTAGGCTGGGAATCAGCAGCTTGCTGCGCAAGCCGGAGCGCCTCGCGGGGCTGCCCGTTGGTCTGCAGCCAAAGTGCATATCGATAGGAAACTTCGGCCGAAGTTGGCCGCAGCCGGAGCGCTTCGCCAAAAGCCTGCTGGGCTTGCTGCTGCTGGCCCAGTTTCATAAGAAGGTGAGCCTGCAGCGATTTGAGCTCAGCCCAAAGCTGCTCATCAGGTACGGGCATCATCATCGCATCCCGCAGGTAGTCGAGCGCCTGCATATAATCGTGAAGATTTTCATGCGCAAGGGCTGCGTAGTAATAGACAAGTATCTTATTGGGAAAGTAGTCCATCGCCATCTCCGAATACTTGCGGAGTTGAACCATATTCCCGCCTGTGTAGCATAGGAGCATTAGATTTTCCCACACCGTAAAAACACTTTTATCAGCCGCAACGGCTGCCTGATACTTGACCAGTGCTTCCGACTTGCGCTGGCTGTACATGAGCAAATCAGCGGAAGCTGCCAAAGGCTTTGCAGCTCCTGGATATTGCTTTTCGAGAATGTCTGTAAGCCGCAGGGCAGCATCTGCCAGTGCCGGTTGACCCGTTTGAGCCACTTTTTCAATGGAGGGCAATAGGTTTTTAATCTTTTCATCCATAGACACATCCGGTCTGTTAAATACGGCTTCGAGGGAATGCAGATAAGCAATTTCATCCTCATTGCCGGCGCTCTGCCGCATGAGCGCCAACTGGGCCTGTGAGTCGTCCGGCCACTGCTGCAGAATTTGCTGGTAGGTGCGACGGGCAGATTCCCAATCCTTGCTGGATTCGTAGTAGGTCGCCAGCAGATAGCGGTAGCTTCGGTTGGTGGGGAAGGTAGCTGCCAGCCGTTCCAGCTCGGCTGCCGCTTTTACCTTGTTGCCCGTACCGGCATGAAGGGTGTGCCGCCGCCGCGCAATCTCTTCATTGAAACCCACAACCGCTTCCAGCTGTGCATACACTTTTAGTGCCTGCTCAGTTTGCTGTGCCTTTGCGAGCTGCTCTGCCCATTGATAATAATAGGAAGCTTGCAACGGCTGCTGCCTGGCCAGCTGGCCATAGATGGCGGCCGCGTCACTATACCTGCCATCCGACTGATAAACATCTGCCAGATACAAGCCATACCAGCTATTGGAAGGGTCAAGCTTACGGGCAGTTTCCAAAAACCGAACAGCCTCCTGGGTAGCCTTAGCGGTCAAGTAAAGACGCCCCAACTCAAAGGCCACCGCAGCGTTGCTGCTGTTCTCTTTGAAAAGTGCTTCCAGCAGAGCTATCGCCTCACTGTTTCTGTCCAAAAGCTTTGCTTTGCTTGCATCAATAAACTTGCTCTGAAGGGCAATCTCTTGTTCCGACAGCTGAGCCGTCGCAGCACCCGATGCCATCAGTAAAAGTACCCCCGGTATAATAAAAATTAATATTCGGCTCATACAGGAACAATGCTCACACAATAGGAAATAGTACAACAATGCCATGCGCTTGCGTCGCTTCGCCAGAGCTGCGGCAAACGCCTACAAAGATAACGGTAAATACTTATCATAGTTGTGTTTGATTCTGCCTAATTGACTGGCAGCGGGCAGTAGTGAGGGTGGGAAAAAGCTACCGCACAGGGTCTTCACCGCCCCGGGCGGCAAAAAAGAAGCCGAATATGCAAAAACACAAGCCGTGCGGCCACGGCCGCACGGCTTGTGTTTTGAAACGATATTACTCAACAACCGTTATCTTCATCATATTAGTCCGGTGGCGACGATGCAGCGGCATGCTGCCTGTATTGACGAGCACATCATCGGGTTGAACCAATTCATTGGCTTTGAGGATCTCGGTAACGTCCTGTATGGTTTCGTCCGTAGTCGTAAACCGATCGTAGTAGAAACAACGCACCCCCCAGCACAGGTTAAGCGTAGAGAGCATGTGCATACGGTCAGAGAAAATGTAAATCTCTGCATTTGGCCGGCAACTGGATACCTTGAAGGCCGTGTAACCAGAGCTGGTCATTCCGATGATGGCCTTCGCCCGGACCTCTTCAGCCATACTGACAGCCTGGAAACATACAGCGTCACTGAGGAAAGTACGCGCTTTGTCCGTCAGGAAAGGACGCAGCGATGAAGGCGTATAATGCGCTTCTGCTTTCTCTATGATGCGGTTCATATACTGAACAACTTTGGCCGGATGGCGACCGACAGATGTCTCAGCACTCAGCATGACCGCGTCTGCACCATCCAAAACAGCGTTGGCAACATCCGATACCTCCGCCCGCGTAGGGCTCGGATTGTTGATCATGCTGTCCATCATCTGAGTGGCTACAATGACGGGACGCGCATACTGTATGCATTTGCGGATAATTTCCTTCTGAATTACCGGAAGCTGCTCAATAGGCATCTCAATACCCAAATCTCCACGGGCAACCATGATGCCGTTGGAGGCTTTGATGATCTCGTCAATCCGCTCTACTGCTTCCGGCTTTTCTATCTTCGCAATGATCTTGGCAGGGTGGTTCTTCTGGTCAATGCGCTGGCGCAGGTCATGTATATCATCAGGATTACGCACAAAGCTCAGTGCAATCCAGTTGACAGGCTGCGTAAGAATGAAATCAAGATCAGCCAAATCTTTTTCCGTCAGCGAAGGCAAAGAGACATTGGTGTTGGGCAGGTTTACACCCTTGTTCGACGAAAGTACGCCGCCAAAGACAGTCTTCAGCCGGACAGTATCCCGCTTGTTGGTCTCTATCACCTCAAATACCAGCTTACCATCGTCAACCAGCACAATCTCCCCAACTTCAACATCGGTGGGGAATTCGGGATAACTCATGTAGATGCGATCCTTGTTGCCAATGCAGGGCTCATTGACGAAAGTGACCACATCGCCTTCTTCCAGGGGGAGCGCGTTGTTCTCAATCTTGCCTACCCGTAGCTTAGGACCTTGCAAATCGGCCAATATGCTGATGTGCAGGTTATACTTCTCATTGATATATATGAGCCGGTTAATCACCTCCAGGTGATCTTCGTGGCTGCCATGAGAAAAATTAAGCCTGAATACGTCGACGCCGGATTGGATGAGTTCGAGTAAGTTTTCGTAAGAGCTGCAAGCCGGACCAACAGTGGCTACTATTTTTGTTCGCTGATGATCAACAATTTTCATAGACGTCCATTTTCTTCTGTTTACAACTGCAAACTAAGTGTAAATTTTACAATAATTAGCTATTCAGCGGACGATTTTCTAAAATTAACTGAATTTTTTTTAAAAACTTTGGTTATCAGGGTTGATCTGTGTTACTTTGCGGCACAATTCGTGAACCATAAAAGCGAATGGACATGTCAAGCATTGAAGAAAGAGTAAAAAAAATCATCGTGGAGCGCCTCGGTGTCGATGAATCCGAGATCACGAACGAAGCTAGCTTTACCAAGGATCTGGGTGCAGATTCGTTGGATACAGTGGAGCTGATCATGGAATTCGAACGCGAGTTCAACATCTCTATTCCTGACGATAAAGCAGAGAACATCCAGCGGGTGGGCGATGCTATCGAGTATCTGAAATCAGAGGTAAAAGAGTAATTCCTGCAAACTGTTCACTCGGAGTACATGTCTGTCATCCCTATGGCAGCTTGTTTCTTCGGGTGAACAGATATGCTTCAGTTCGTCAGCAGAGCGCGTCTTTAACAGTGCCTGTATGGCTCGCCGGTATTTCTCGTTCAAATGGTGTATGCGTCAATCCAAGGTGGTTCTCGCATGCACTCTGCTTTTATGTACGAAATACAAGTTTCGTATACTTCTGTTTCGTTATTTTCATATATCGTAGATTCCTGCTCTTAATTTTTCTTTTCGGAGACATCCTAATTTTTCCAATAACCAAATAATGCTATGCGGAGAGTTGTTGTCACGGGCTTAGGAGCCCTAACACCCATCGGCAATACGATACCATCCTACCTCGAAAGTCTGCAAAAGGGCCTGAGCGGAGCCAATCCTATCACGCATTTCGATGCAACCCTTTTCAAAACGCATTTCGCCTGCGAGATCAAAAATTTTCGTGCTGAGGATTTTATTGAGCCTAAAGAGGTCAAACGACTCGACAACTTCGCCATTTATGCTATGGTGGCTGCCGATGAGGCAATCGCTGCCGCAGGCCTGCAGCCTGAGCTGCTGGATCTGGACAGGGTAGGGGTTATCTGGGGCTCCGGTATAGGTGGTATGCGCTCTCTGGAGAAGGAAGTGGAGGAATTCACACTCGGCAACGGAACGCCGCGCTATAATCCTTTCCTGATTCCTAAGCTGATCGTGGATATTGTGGCGGGGCATATTTCCATTAAATATGGGTTCAGGGGAGTCAACTATGCTACTGTATCCGCTTGCGCATCAGCCTCTCATGCAATCCTTAATGCGTTTGATACCATCCGTATGGGGCGCAATGATGTCATCGTGACCGGAGGGTCTGAAGCAGCAGTGACAAAGACGGGCATGGGGGGCTTCAATGCCATGAAGGCGCTCTCCACCCGCAATGATGATTACCTGACAGCTTCCAGGCCATTTGATCGAGATCGCGATGGTTTCGTCCTCGGTGAAGGCGGAGGGGCTATCGTACTGGAAGAACTGGAGCATGCCAAGCGTCGCGGGGCAACCATCTACGCTGAGCTGGTGGGCGCTGCGGCTACTGCCGATGCCTATCACATCACTGCTCCGCATCCTGACGGACTGGGTGCCGCCAGTGTTATGAAACTTGCCATGGCCGATGCTGGCCTTTCGCTCGATAAGCTCGACTATGTGAACGTACATGGTACGTCTACACCGCTGGGAGATATTGCTGAGACCAAAGCCATTCAAAAGGTCTTTGGTGAGCATGCTTATAGAATGAACATCAGTTCTACAAAGTCGATGACAGGACATTTGCTGGGCGCAGCGGGTGCCGTTGAGGCTATTGCCTGTATACTGGCTATACAGGAGCAGTTCGTTCCGCCAACTATCAATCATTTTACCGATGATCCTGAGATCGATAGCCGGCTCAACCTGACGTTTAACGAGGTACAACAGCGATCTGTGAAAGTAGCGTTGAGCAATACCTTTGGTTTCGGGGGACATAATGCCTCGCTGGTGTTCAAAAAATTTGAATCCTAGCCAACTTGCATTCGCTCCCTGTTCATGAAATAACTACATTTGTGTCTTAATAATCTGCTTAGACGTTGATATTTCGCTGGATCAGGCAAGGCTATAATTTTTATCTCTCCCCGGACCGCGGTATGGTCAGGAGGATCAGGGAGATCATCGGCTTCGTCCCGGCTGACCTCCGTATTTTCAGGCTTGCCTTCGCGCACAAGTCCACGCCCTCCGATAAGGTATATGCCATGCAGAATAATGAGCGCCTCGAGTATTTGGGGGATGCGGTGCTGGGTACTATTGTTGCTGAGTATTTATTCAAAAAATACCCCAATGCAGACGAGGGCTTCCTGACCAAGATGCGCTCAAAAATTGTCAAACGACAGTCGCTGAACCTCATCGGCGATAGTATGGGGCTGGATTCTCTGCTCAATGAATTTAATAACACCCGGCTCAGCCGCTCTATGCTGGGCAATGCGGTGGAGGCACTGGTCGGAGCGGTTTATCTGGATGGAGGCTACGACTCAACCCGCTCATTTGTGGTGCGGCGTATGCTGCGCAGATATGTAGATATTCACGAACTGGAAACTTTTGACGACAACTACAAGAGCCAGCTGCTTGAGTGGTGTCAGAAAAATGGCCATGCGGTATCCTACAAGTTGATTTCGCGTTACAAGCACGATCGCCGAGATCGGTTCAAAATTGCCGTCATGATTGATGGCAAAAAAGTAGCTACGGCCGACGACTATAACAAGAAGAGTGCAGAGCAGATGGCTTCTGAAAAGGCTATTGCTTCGCTCGGAATCTCCAATGGGGAAATATTTGAGGAGGCGGAAGACTAACAGGCCGCCTATTTCGCCGCTTGTGCAACCTTAGCGGACCTCTTGCTGAGAATCAGGCTCAATCCTCCGTGTAATCTGACGCCTCACTTCCTGCTTTCAATAAGGTCGTAGCGGCGGCATCCAGCTCATTAAAGTAATCTGTTCCGTATCGGCGTATGATTGCATCTTTCAGAAATACATACACAGGGAGTTTTTCCTGCTTACCCAATGAGCAGGCCGCCTTACAAATATCCCATTGGTCGTAGTTGAGAACTTCGTAGTCATGCTGAGG
>JAUMBM010000269.1:0-6565 GCA_032115735.1 Saprospiraceae bacterium | reverse complement strand
CCTGACTTTTACTGTGCGAAAATGCGCCATAGGAAATACCGGGGTCGGTGTTTTCTACCCATATTCCGTCCCTACGGTTCTACCCACATCGCGTCCCTACGGTTCTACCCACATCGCGTCCCTACGGTTCTACCCACATCGCGTCCCTACGGGACTCCTGAAAACAATGGCTCCGGTGTTTTCTACCCATATTCCGTCCCTACGGGACTACGGGAGATACCGGGGTTGTTGTTTTCTACCCACATCGCGTCCCTACGGGACTCCTGAAAACAATGGCTCCGGTGTTTTCTACCCATATTCCGTCCCTACGGGACTACGGGAGATACCGGGGTTGTTGTTTTCTACCCACATCGCGTCCCTACGGGACTACGGGAGATACCGGGGCCGTTGTTTTCTACCCACATTCCGTCCCTACGGGACTACAGGAAACACCGGGGTCGTTTGCTTTCTACCTGTACTGATCCCCTAAATAACCAGACAAGGTTACCGTATTAAAATTGTAATCTTGCCTATGGAAAAGAAGCGACGCAGCAAAGAAGAGAAGCTTAGCATTCTGAAAGAGGCAGAAAGCCAGGGGCTAGAAGTTACGATTATGCAGCATGGATTTATCCATCTACTTTCTACCGCTGGCGTAAGGCGTAAGTTGAGCTTCCCCCCCCCCAAAAAAAATAGACACGTTTGATAAACCAAGGTGACTTAAGTTCGAGGGCAGCTGTAAATATTGGTAGTTCTTACATGGGGCAAATCTACGAAACCCACTTCATTTGGACTAGAGCCAAAACATATGTCTATTGAACAGTATATGATAATAGAGTTTGATATTGACGGTTGGCCTGATATGGCTTAAAGACTACTGATAATTTTCCATGTCTTTGAGGGGTATAGTTTATTACATATACACTACTAGTATCAGGCTTGTGAATACTCCATTGGTCGTTGGCGTCAATTATTGCCATCTCGGGTATTCCAGGAGCATGAAAATGTAGCTGTACGTCTGAGCCTTTGGCCAATTTTTGTTCATAAGGCGCAGATACAACACGTATGGGCGCATCGAAGGAATAACACGTAACTAGTTTAATGCGAGGATTATCAACCAACAAGCTGAGGATTGCACGGGCGTCAAATCCAAGTCGAAAAAGGTGATCGTTGATTTGTGGTAGCCGGTCGTATTCGCGAGAAGAAACACGGGGGCTAATCAGCTGAAAAGAATCAATTTCAGGAAAGTGGTTGAAAATGGCTTCAAAAGGGTTAACATCAAACCAGTAGTCATCAAATTTTTGTTGACTGACTAAGCGACCGCCAACGTTGTTTGCATGACCACTACCCCAGGTCGAATCCATTATTTTCCATCGGCCATCGATATTGACAACATTCCAGGCATGGTTACTTTTACTGCTTCGCTCGCCTTCCCTGTAGCCATAGCCTTTGACATGACCACTAATTTTTCGCACATCCAGTCCCAGTTTTTTGCCAAGGGCTTCAAATAAAACGCTATAGCCTTCACAGACAGCTGTCCGATGCTTGAATACGTACTCTGGAGTATAATCGGGGAACCTGTTGGCGTTATACGCCCGGTCATCGTAGCGAATGTTTTCAGCAATCCAAACGTATGCGGCACGAGCCTTTTCTAAATCCGTTCTCGCATATCGACGGATTTCTGCTGCCAGCTGATCAAGATTGGTTGTTGCGGAAGCAGGAAGACTTCTTGTACGCTGATCAATAAACTCGAAAGAACTGCGCTCGGTGTAGGGGACTGTACGATATTGATCTGATTGCATAACAGCTGCAGTGTTTTTGTTTGCTGGCTTTTCTAACGCTACCTTGTTTTTGGTGTTGAACTTTAATACCCAGCCCAGAGTGATTAGTGAAATCCCGGATAGAAAGAGTAGGTTGATAAGGAGGTGCATAGTGTTTGATTGGGATGGTTATCGTACTATTTTTACTATTGTCTGATAACTAAATTTTAGACTTGTCACAGGCGCCGCAGCACGGCCGGCATAAGAATAATGTTACTGCCGGAACAGTAATAACCAAGCGGCAAATACATTGATTTTATACGAGGAAGTGCAAATAAGGTTACACTACAGCCTGATTTTCCACTTACGGGCTAAGTGGAAATAAAAAAAGGAGCCAAGTGAAACTTGACTCCTTTTGCGGACCGGACGGGACTCGAACCCGCGACCTCCGGCGTGACAGGCCGGCATTCTAACCAACTGAACTACCGATCCGTTTTGCTGCGAACGCTTAGTGTTTCTTAGCGAGTGCAAATATATGGCGGGTTTGAATTCTGTGCAAGAGGTATTGAAAAAAAATGTAAAAAAAGTGTGCTGATATGCGCTACTGCCGCCAATGTATTAACTTTGCTGTTCCTCTTCGGTTGGTTGCCGAAGCGTAAAACATTGATGGCTATGGTATTTCTGGAATTCGAAAAGCCGCTGGAAAAGCTCTATGAGCAATTGGAGAAAATCAAGCAGGTGGGAGAAGAAGGCGATGTGGATGTCTCGGAGATGATCAGAGAGCTGGATCAGAAAATCAAGAATACCCGCAAAGACATTTATACCAACCTGACTGGCTGGCAGAAGGTGCAGCTTTCGCGTCATCCGGAGCGTCCCTACACGCTTTATTATATCAGCCAGATGTTCAAAAAATTTGTGGAGCTGCATGGTGACCGTTCGTTTAAGGACGACAAGGCCATCGTCGGGGGGCTTGCCAATATTGATGGGCAGAGTGTAGTAGTCATTGGTCACCAGAAGGGGATTAATACCAAGATGCGGCAATACCGCAATTTTGGGATGGCCAATCCGGAGGGCTACCGCAAGGCTTTGCGGTTGATGAAAATGGCCGAGCGCTTCAATTTTCCGGTCATCACGCTGATTGATACGCCGGGTGCTTACCCGGGGCTGGAGGCGGAGGAACGCGGACAGGCGGAGGCTATTGCGCGCAACCTGTTTGAGATGGCACAGCTGCGTGTGCCTATCGTGTGCGTGGTCATTGGCGAGGGTGCCTCCGGAGGGGCTATTGGTATTGGTTTGGGCGACCGTGTGTACATGATGGAAAATACGTGGTACTCGGTTATTTCTCCCGAATCCTGCTCATCGATTTTATGGCACAGCTGGGATTATAAGGAGCAGGCAGCGGAGGCGCTGAAGCTTACGGCAGACCACATGTATGAATTTGGCCTCATCGATGGTATCATCAAAGAACCACTTGGCGGTGCCCATGCAGCACCTGAAGAAGCGGCCAAGTTGTTGAAAAAGCAGATTAAGAAGGCGTTGTCCGAAATTCAGGATATGTCTCCTGAGGAGCGTATTGAGCAGCGGATAAACAAATATGCCAACATGGGGGTCGTTGCTTCTGTAGACAACCCAACAGAAAAGTAAGACGGCGCTATAGCCGGCCAATGTATGCAACTACTGGAATATATTCGGCAGAGCGTTTATGCGCGTGCGTTGCGCAAACGTCAGGCGGCGGTTCGCAGGCAGTCAGCGACTGCTGAGCTACGCTTTGCGACAGCCGGCACAGTGGGGCTGTTTTTTCATCTGCCGGATGAAAAAACAGCCGTGGAATTTGCCGAGCGCCTCAGGCGCGAGGGCAAAAAAGTGACACTTTTGGCTTGGCAGCCTGACGAGAAGGCAGCACCGTCCGATCATCCCTTTCCTGTCTTCGGACCCAAGGAGGTTGACTGGTATACGCGCCCTAAGGGTGAAGATGTGCTGCAATTTATGGATCAGCCCTTTGATCTGTTATTTTTTCTCAACACCCAGTCCGATCGGCTGTCTGATTTCATCGCCGTGGGCAGCAGAGCTTCCTGTAAGTTGGGGCCGCTGTCGGAGCACCCGGCAGCCTACGATCTGATGATAGACGTTGCTCCTGGCGCTGAGCTGCGCATTTTTATCCAACAGATCATGGCAATACTGGAAAAAACCAATGTCCAATACCACCAACTCAGTTGATTTCAGCGGCGCCGGGGTGGCGCTGGTAACGCCTTTTTCGGAGGGTAAGATCGATTTTCAGGCACTGGAATCGCTCATCGAGCATGTTATCAAAGGCGGCATCGATTACTTGGTCTGCCTCGGCACCACAGGCGAGGCGAGCTCTCTGAGTGCCGTTGAGTGCCGACAGCTGCTCCGCTTCACCGTTGGTGCCGCTGCCGGCCGCGTGCCGGTAGTAGCCGGATTTTTTGGTGGCAACAATACCGCGCAGCTGGTAGATCTGGTTGCTGCTTATGACTTTGATGGGGTAGCTGCTATCATGTCCAGTAGTCCGGCTTATAACCGACCTACACAGGAAGGTATCTTTCAGCACTACATGGCTCTTCAGGCAGCTTCTCCCCTGCCTGTAATCATCTACAATGTACCTAGTCGCACAGCTTCCCATGTTGAGGCCGACACAGTGCTCCGGCTGGCGGCGGCCAGCAACAAATTTGTGGCGGTCAAAGAAGCCAGCGGGAATTTGTCGCAGGTCATGCGACTGCTGAAGTATCGCCCTGATCATCTGCGGGTGCTGTCGGGCGATGATCTGCTGACGCTACCCACCATGGCCTGCGGGGGCGATGGAGCTATCAGTGTTATTGCCAATGCACTGCCTGCTGCTTTCGCCGGCATGGTGCATGCTGTCCGGCAAGGTAATCTGCCGTTGGCACAGGAGCTTAACGCAAGTATGCTGGATGTGCATCCATGGCTCTATGTAGAGGGCAATCCGGCAGGAATCAAAGGGGCACTTTCTTTGCTAGGTTTATGTAGCACGGAGTTGCGTCTGCCTTTGGTGCCACTTTCCGAAAAATCACTGGCAGGGCTGCGACAAGCTATGCAGGCCTGGTTATAGCGGCCGGGTTTACAAGATGCGGGGGTGATAAAAATCAGGCATACAATTCAAAGCCTTCCTTAACCAATGGGCACCTCAAGGTGTTGTATGAAGGATTTTTCATTCAATTTGAAGCCAAATGAAACACATTCCAATGTCTGTCTGGGATCAGGCATTCACTTACGCTGCTTACCGCGATTTATTGGACAGCCTGCTGGCTGAGGGCAAAACTACAGGTAATAATCATGCTCCTGATATGCTCGAGTATGCGCGTATGAATATAGTGCGCATGAACCGACTTGATAAAACTGTCAAAATAACGGATGAGGTACGGCGCTCGTTGGGGGCTTATGCCAGACCGTTGCGTTGGCTCACCATCACAGAAGGCTGGTGTGGTGATGCTGCGCAGATTGTACCTGTCATTGATCAGTTGGCGGCCGTTGCGCCTGCTATTGAACACCGACTGATTTTGCGCGACGAGCATCTGGATGTAATGGACGCCTTTTTGACCAATGGCGGCAGGGCTATTCCTGTGACGATTGTACTGGACGCCTCGACCCATGAGGTACTTGCACACTGGGGACCGCGGCCGGCGGGCGCTCAGGCAATCATGAATGAGGCAAAACCTCGCATGCTGGCTGCGGAGACGCAGGAGGAACGAGACCACATATTTCACGAAGCTAAGACAGATCTGCAGAAGTGGTACGCTGCTGATAAGGGACGCAGCATACAAGAGAATATGATGGCCATTTTGGCGGGATTACAGGTCGCAGCGCAGGTGTAAGCTTTAGCGCTTAGACCGTTACTTTTCTGTCCAAAATCGTAAAGGTAAAGGCATACTCGTTTTTTTCATTGGCTGGGAAGGCGCTGGATTCAAGGGTTGTCCACTCTTCGGGCTTGATGGGCGGAAAGTATACACTGGCATCGGGTGCGCAGTTGACCTCCGTCAGGTAAATTCGATCCCAGTAAGACATACTCTGCTGGTAGATTTCTCCCCCGCCAATGATGAAGGCCTCCGTTTCGCGGGCATCCCAGGCAATTTCGAGTGCCTGCTCCAGCGAGTGCGCCGTGAGTACGCCATTGGCTGTAAAGAACACATCTCGCGTTACAACGATATTCACCCGGTTGGGGAGGGGGCGGCCAATGCTGTCGTATGTTTTGCGCCCCATAATGATATGATGGCCCGTGGTGATTTTTTTAAAAAGCTTGAGATCATCTGATAGTCGCCAGGGAATATCATGGCCATCGCCAATGACGCCGTTGCTGGCAACAGCAACGATGGCAGATACTCGCATCAAATGATTTTCATCCTGTGACTCAGTATTGGCGATCAGGGACAGGTCCATATGGATCAATATTGCGGTGAAATAAAGGAAATGTGGGCATGTGACCGGAATTTTTTCACCAGGCACAAGACGGCTCTTTTGCCGCGGATTATCGCTTTCTTTGAGTCAGGCGGCACCCGCCAGGCTTCAAACGCTAAGTCGCCGGAAAATTGCTCCCGGCAGAAATTCCTGTGTGCGCTAAGGTTTTTGGCGCAGCAGGTCGGCTGCGAGCATACGCTCTTCCAGCCAAACCCTTTCGGGCAGGATGCTGCCGCGAATGTATTTTTCTATCATAAGGCTGGCGATGGGTGCTGCATAGGTACCCCCCCAACCGCCATTTTCGATGTAGACAGCGATGGCAATTTTGGGATTTTCCCGCGGGGCAAAGGCAAAAAATATGGAGTGGTCCTTTGCATTCCGTTGGTTATTTTCTGCAG
>JAUMBM010000268.1:0-16518 GCA_032115735.1 Saprospiraceae bacterium | reverse complement strand
TTCCTCTGCCATTTCATCAGGCATTATCTGCGGGTCAGTACCACTCATAAATGGATTGATCCACCAGGCTACACTGCCGTCATAAGCCTGAACAATCTTCTGCCCCTGAACATTAACGGTTGTATGTTGCTTGTTGGGAGCCTGCTGAATGATAGTGCCGGGAAACTCCATAGGCCCCATCGTCATAGTACCCTGCATCTTCATAGACTTAAGGGACCGCCAGTTGTCTACACCGCCAATGTTGTCGAAATAGCTTTTCAAAATCGCGTTTACATCCATGGATGCCTGTGCTGCCACAGTGGTCAGCGTCAAAAGGCTTACGCAAATGGCCAAAGCAATGTTCTTCATATAGAATTAAATTTATGATAGTACAAAGTAAAATAAACTATTGACCCCCCCCAAAGAAAATGGATATACAAGGCAAATTGTTCGGCAAACGAACGTAAATCAGCGATAAAAAATTGCCCTCGTAAAGACTCCGCAGGGCTGTTATCCGTTTGACCACATACCAACTCAAACAAACCCTTCACCCCCAAAAACTGTACGCACCGAAAATAAGCCCCTATTTGCTTGATGCATTATTATTCTTTTCCATACCTTGCATTGTCATTGATAGTATTTTTGACGGATTCTGACGATTTCATGGCAATGTATTCACATTCGCTGGTTGTTGCTCCCCCCCCTTATCCTCAAATTATACACAGTGATCTGTCGCAGGCTGTTAGCAGTTCCGCGCAGTCGTGTACGTAAGTTTCCCCCATAGCTGAATTCATTTTGACAATTGTACGCCAGCCCGTATGGCCAGCGTTCCCCCGGCAATACTCTTCGGAGTATTTCGGGTAACATCAGGGTTTTGATACTACTGATGTCTATTTTTTTAATCACTACGAGCACAAAAACAACGCCAAATCCTGATAACAGTGAACAAATTCTGACCCGAAAAGGAAACTCGAATTACGGAAAAAAAGCAACATGAAACGGCAAAACATCATTTCACTTGCACTCCTGTTGGTTTGCACATGGGGGACTTTACAGGCACAATATTCGGTCATCAAACCCTCAGAAATTGTCAGTCTGCAGCGCACAAAGCTGGACGCTGCAAGTGTCAATGCAGGTCTTCTTTTGCCTGTGTCGGCCAGAGGAGCTGATGAAATCACACTCCAAAATTCTTTTCAGGTTTTTGAAACAGGCGACGAAGTTATGGGTGAAATCATTGCCCGTGCACCGGAAGTATTGCGCCTTCAGGTGCCTGCTGTCGATGGTCGTGCCTTAGTGCTCGAGCTGGTGAAAGTCAACATTACTACTGAGGACTTTCGTTTGCTGGAAAGCCAACAGCAACAGCCCGTAGCTACGCCTGCTGCCGTTCACTATCAAGGGGTTGTAGCAGGTGAGCCCGGGTCGCTGGTGGCGTTCAGTTTTTGGGATCATGAGCTGAGCGGCCTCATCAGTCTTCCAAGGCGCGGCAACATGAGCCTTGGAAAACTGAGCAGTGTAGGCGCTCGTTCGGATACCCGGCATCTTTATGTCCTCTATGATGATTCCGAAGTGTTTGCCAATCTGCCATTTAACTGCGACGTAGCTGATACCGGCGTAGGCTACCCGATTAATGAACTTCGCGAACCGGACAGCCGTGGCCCCAATGACTGCGTACGGGTTTACTTTGAGGTTGATCATGATATCTTTCTGGAAAAGGGAAGTACGGCTGCTGCCTATAACTATGTGATGGCTATTTTTAATCAGGCGCATATCCTATACAGCAATGCCAGCATCAATCTGATGGTATCGGAGATATTTGTGTGGTCCACACCCAGCCCTTACAATGGTATCAGCAGCAGTGCTATGCTGACACAGTTTCAGAATGTTCGCACCAGCTTCAACGGCAACATCGGACAGCTGGTTTCCTATCGCGCCAGTGGCGGTATCGCCGTATTATCGGGTCTTTGTCATCCCATTACAGCAGCCCGCCTGAGCTTTGCCAGCATCAACAGCACCTACAACAATGTGCCTACCTACTCTTTCTCTGTCATGGTAGTTGCCCATGAACTGGGGCACCTGCTGGGATCGCAGCATACCCACGCTTGTGTATGGAACGGCAACAACACTGCCATAGATGGCTGTGCGGGTTTTGTTGAAGGCAGTTGCAGTGTGCCTTCTCATCCGTCGGGTGGTGGTACCATCATGTCCTACTGCCACATTTCGCAAGTCGGCATCAACTTCAGTCTGGGCTTCGGCCCGCAGCCTTCGGCCGTAATGCGCACCCGCATTGGCAATGCCGCCTGCACGGTTCCCTGCCCCATTATACCTCCCAATCCTCCCGACACAACCCTTGGCTGTCAGCAAAACAAAGTCTTTTTCAGACTTGTCCTGGATAATTTTGCAGCTGAAACCCGCTGGGAGCTCCGCAACGCGCAAAATACTATAGTCGAACAAGGGGGGCCTTACCTCAAGTCTCAGCTGGGTACTATTCGTCTGGACACCTTCTGCCTGCCGGCAGGTTGCTATCGCTTCACTATCCTGGACAGTTTTGGCGACGGTATCTGTTGTCAGTACGGAAACGGCAGCTATTCACTGCGCGATGCGGGCAATAATGTGCTCGCTTCGGGTGGTAGCTTCCCGGCTTCCGAATCCACTGATTTTTGCCTTTCTGCAACCGGCGGTGGCGGTGGCAATGAAGAAAGCGATTGCGTGAGCGTTCAGTTCAACAATTTCAATATCATCAGCTATGGCACCAACCAGGACGGGGGCACGCATCAACTGCAAGACGAAGGTAACACCCTTTATCTCCAAAACAACGCCTGGAAGGCCATCATGCTCAATTACACCGTCACGCCTAATACAAAAATTTCCTTCGATTTCCGGTCAACAGTTGAGGGGGAAGTACATGGCCTTGGGTTTGACAACAACGATGTTATCTCTTTCAACCAAACTTTCAAAGTACATGGCAATCAGGCCTGGGGGGTGTTAAACTATGACAACTACCCCAACAACGGCAGCTGGATGAGCTACACCATTCCAGTAGGACAATTCTACACGGGACAGTTCGATCGCCTGTTTTTTACCGTTGACAACGATAGCGGTGCGCGTACCAGCAATGGCTGGTTCCGCAATGTGAAAATTTTCGAAGGTACCAGCTGTGAGCCGCAGATTTATGATGGCCGTGAGTTGCAGGGCTTACCGGCTATCCGACAGTCGGGTATGCAAACTTTCCCCAACCCGGCCAGCAGTTCGGTAGAACTTCGCGTTCCTGCCCCTGCACCCGGTGAAGCTAGCTGGGAAATTGTAAGCCTTACAGGCCAGCGGCTGCACGGCCAGCTCGTGCCCATAGAGCAATATTTGACCGAATACCGATTTACTATTTCACTCGCGGGTATTCCTGCCGGTGTTTACCTGCTGCGCTGGCGCGATCAGCAAGCTGAGCAAACTGTTCGCTTTACGGTTCAATGATTGTAAAAAACAGAAGTGGTTGCCTCACAACACGCTCTTGTGTTCATCAACACCCAAGAGTGTAACAAAGAAACGTTTGTCTTTGACTGACTAAAAAAATCAACGATAAACGTTCATTCAACTTTTTGAGAAAACCACCATAGTCCCACGAACCAGTCGTTCTTAATCATTGCAAAACCCCGCCACGGCGGGGTTTTGCTTTTTATGCCCCCCTGCGCACTACTTACCCGCCTGCATGTAGATTTTCATGGGTGACAAAAAATATTTTGCGATATTGTGAGTTTAATTTTCACAGGTCTCATACTATCTACTCATACCGTGTCACTCACTATGCGTATTCTACTGCCGATTCTCTTCTTGTGCTCAGTATTGGGGCAGCTCACCGGACAACAGGATTTTTATCAACGCTATGCTTTCACGGAAAAGGACAGCCTTCGCGGCAGTCTGAGTCCGTTGCGCAGCTGCTTTGATGTTCACTATTACCACCTGCAGATTACTGTTGAACCCGAACAAAAATCCATTGGAGGATATACCGACATCCATTTTTCTGTGATCCATTCCTTACGGCAAATACAGATTGATCTTGCCGCCAATATGTATATCGACAGTATTGTCTGGGAGAGCCGATTGCTTTCGTACTCTCGACGGCACGATGCTGTGTTTGTAGAGTTTCCTCAAGTCTTGGAAGCTGATACAAGATCTCACATACGGGTGTACTATCACGGACAGCCTGTCGCTGCCAAAAATCCCCCTTGGGACGGAGGCCTGGTGTGGTCGCAGGATAAGCGTGGCCGCCCCTGGATTGGCGTGGCCTGTGAGGGCGATGGCGCCAGCTTGTGGTGGCCCAATAAAGACCATCTGTCCGACGAACCCGACAGTATGCTTATAAGTATTGAAGTGCCCGCCGAACTACAGTGCATCGCCAATGGCAACCTGCTGTCTGTCAATCCTCTGGGGAAGACCAACCGCTTCCACTGGTTCGTATCTTATCCCATCAACAACTACAATGTTACCCTGAACATCGGTGCTTATAGCCATTTTAGTGACGCTTATTACAGCCCGACCGATGGTGATACGCTCGCCTTGGATTACTACGTGATTGACTACAATGAGCCCAAGGCACGGGTGCATTTTCAACAGACGCAGGGCGTCCTCAAAGCGTTTGAGCACTACCTCGGTAAATATCCCTACTGGAATGACGGATTTGCTCTGGTGGAAACTCCCTATCTCGGCATGGAGCACCAGAGTGCCATCGCCTACGGTAATCGCTACATGCGGGGCTATCTGGGCGGCATGATACCCAAAGATATGGACTGGGACTACATCATTGTACACGAAACCGGACACGAATATTTTGGCAACAGCATTAGTTGTCAGGATATTGCAGAAATGTGGATTCACGAATCTTTTACGACCTATCTGGAGGCCCTCTACGTCGAGTATCACTACAGCTATGAGGATGCCCTTCGATACATGCAGGGACAACGCATGTATATACGCAACCAGCAACCTATTTTGGGTCCAATGGGGGTCAATTGGCATCACTGGGAGGGCAGTGACCACTACTACAAAGGTGCCTGGATGCTGCACACGCTCCGCCATGCTATCGGCAATGACAGCATTTGGTGGCCCATGCTCAAAAATTTACACCTCGAGCACAAGAACACCCACATGACAACGGCGGAGATTGTCCAGTTTTTTAACAAAACCTCCGGAACTGACTGGACTTCCTTCTTTGATCAGTACCTGCGCTACCCTCGGCTACCTACGCTCCTGCACAAAACAACAGCCACCCCCACCGGAATGAAACTGTCATATCGCTGGCAGGCCGACGTAGCCGCTTTTGATATGCCTGTTGTGTTGACAATCCGTGAGCAGGCTGTACGGATAAAGCCCAATACCCAAGTATGGCAGGAGATTGAATTTGAACAACTAAGCCCGGAGCAATTTTCTATTCCTTCTTCCTTTCAACTATTTAACAACCGACGGGTTGAATAGTATAGAAGCTCGCCGGAAACCGCAACGAAAATAGTATGAAGTCAATAGCCAGCTACCCGCTCCTGCTGATGTGGTTCATAGTCCTACTACCCATCGGTCATCTCCTATCTCAAAAATCAGCCGAAAATGAGTGGACCCTGATCAACGAAAAAGATAATATCTACGTGTATACCCGCCTGCTCGAAGATGAAACGCTCAAAGAGGTACGAATCCAGTTTAGGGTGCAGGCGCCCATGCAGGTGTTCCTGAATACGCTTGATTATGTACCTACCTATACGGACTGGGTGTACAAATGTGCTGAATCAAAGCTCGTGCGCAAGATAAACGATTTTGATTTTTACTATTATGTGCGTACGGACTTCCCCTTCCCCTTTATCGACCGGGATTTGATTGTACATACAACGGGACGCATAGATCCGAATACGGGAATCTACTATGCAAGATCTGTAGCAGCCCCTACTGAAGTTGGGGTACGCACCGACTGCGTGCGCATCCGGAAGTTTGAGTCTTCCTGGACCATACGTCCACTCCCCAACGGCTATCTGGCAGCAACCTATCAGGTCAGGACAGAAGCCGGTGGTGTCATCCCCGACTGGCTTACCAACCTGGCTGTATCCACAGGCCCCATGCGAACCATACAAGGCTTGCTTGCGCTTGTCGCCCGGGCTGTCGAGCGCAGTCATCAACCCGATGATAATCGGCGGAAACGATGATGACTGCGCTCTGGCCAGGCTGTCGGATCCGGCATTTATCCGGGATTGGCTGACCCGTTCAAATCACCGGACTTTATGCCAATAAACCGAATCTCTGCTGCCGGATTTGGAAAAGTAAACAAGTAACCCGAAGATGGCGGAAATGCTCCAAACGGATTGGCAGGATCCGGGAACACATAGTTTTGAGGAACAAACCGCCAGGAAGGAACTGCTGTAAAGGCCGACTCAGTACCCAAAATAATCCGCTGAATTATAATCATGTCCAGTGTTGTAATAGACCCACTGTTGTTGACATCAGCGGCTAACAGTTTGTACGGACTGTCGAGCTGGCTTATGTTGAGTATATGACGCCGAAGCAGGATAACATCAAACGTTGAAATACCATTGCCGGCATTGTCATTCCTAAACGGAGTGACCCATAAGCTGTCCTGCATTCCTGCAACCGGAAAAGTAAAGGTGCCTGCCGCCCCTGTCGTGGTTGACAAAGTATCCCCTGCCGCATTGACGGCCGTCAGTTGTACCTGTGCAATAGCCACAGTATCGGCTGTTCGCACCATACCATTTACCTGAAAGGAAGTGACACCAGCCAGCGAATCAAGTGCAGACACCCCTGATTGCAGCGGATCGAGCCAGTCCCGCAGACGGGTATCAGGCGTACCGCCGCCCTCCCAGCTCATCGACAACCGTCCGAAGTAACCAACTGTATTATCACAGCTGTTGGGAACCCCGGAACCATGCAATTGACCAACAATACGCCTGTTTTGATTGAACAACGATGCGCCTGAAGAGCCAATTTCAATGGTACCATTGGAGTAAACAACCCGAAAATGGTGCATGGTAGGCGTAGTCCGGTTGTTGTTCCAGTTAATTACCGTGTTCTGTACAGTAGAAGCGGCTGTCGACAACCCAATTTTTTTAATATCTCCTCTCGGATGATGAACAACCCCTGCAGTACCGGGCGCAGTACCCGATCGATCCCAACCATAGCGTGGGAGTTGATTTAGTAGTGGGTGAGGGAAAAGCTCCAGCAGCAAAAAATCGCTCTGCCAGCGTCCCGCACGCAAAAAGCTGCCAAAAACTGAAGTATAGGCTGGTTCTGTCGCCGGATTGGGGCAAGCTGCCCCCTGATAGAAAAAATCAAAGCGCCAGAGATCAAAGAGCGGCGTGTAACCATCCTGACAATGGAAACCGGAAAGTAGATAAGGCTTGCCATCGCCAGCTGTATTATTGAGCAGTGTACCCGTGCAGAAACCCGTCCCCTCCTGCAGAATCAGTGCAATGCGACAAACACTACGTTGCTCGATCTGCCACGCATTGCCCGCCGGGCAGTTAATATTGTCGTGGCAGTCTGATGATGATCCGAAACCAAACAGCGGAACAGAAGACTGCTCTGCCGTATATCGGTCAGTAGCATAGGCATAATCAAGCCGCCAAATGTGGAACGGCGTCTTTGTGCTACCCGCAGGAGCATCGTATTCAATCACTACTTCCTCTCCGTCAATGAAGCCCAGCCATGATCTGGACCGCAATGCGCCAACGGTTTCCTGCTGTAACGCATGCTGCGGCTTGTAAGGCGCGTATATATACAAATTACTCTGGAAAGGCATCTGCAAAGAGTCAAAGAAAACAGCTAATCCCAGAGCTTCTGCTGCCCTGATTCGCAGCTGCCAGCGCTGGCGCCCATCCGAAGTGTTTGACCACTCACCTGCATTCGCCGGACTGATATTTAGGTGCATTGCTCCCGCAAAACGTGTGCCCGAACGTTCAATATCCTCCTTTAACCACCCTTCAGTATTGGGTTTTCCGGTATCCATCACAGGCAACTCCCCTACCCTTGACCAGCCTGAAGGCAGTTTTGCCTGTGCATTCACCTTCAATGAGAACACTACCCCTGCGAGTAGCAGCAAAATGACGGCAAATAAACGCGTTTTCATGACATACATAGCGACTGTTTTTTGATTGTATTGAGAACTACACAGTGTACTTACACTTGTTTTGCAACCAACAGCGTGCTCAGCGTCGGTACTTATTATTTTGAAAACCCCCGAAATACTTGCTGCCCTAATCTGGTTTTTCCCCGCTACAACAGAGAATACAGCTTAAGACAAGCTGTACAATTTCAACCGTGAAGTTACTACTCATTGCGTATAAAACAAACATGCCTGCCAGAACACTGTCTGACAGGCATGTTGCCGGTGCAATTTCATCCTACTCAGGTCGTTTGTTCCTCTTGACTGAAAGTTTGAGGAAGCTGAATGAGCAGCATTACAAAGCACACATAGAACCTATAGCTAAGCCGCTGGATTAAGCCTTGTGCGCCGCCTTGGAGAAAGGCTTACGCAACTCGTCACCGGCAGCAGTTGTATCCTTCTTGGCAGAGAACCCACGCTTCTTTGAAAAATCATACATCAAAGGCGCAGCTACGAAAACCGAAGAATATGTACCTACAGTAATACCTACCAAGAGCGCGAAAGCGAAACCTTTGATGCTCGCTCCCCCAAAGAAGAACAATACAAACACCACAAACAGGGTAGTCAGCGATGTGAGCAATGTACGGCTCAGAGTCGTATTAATAGAATTATTGATTACCTGCTGCGGCTCACTCTTCGAGTAATTATGTAGGAACTCGCGGATACGGTCGAAAACAACCACTGTATCGTTGATCGAGTAACCAATTACCGTAAGGATAGCCGCAATAAAGGCCTGATCAACCTCCATGCTAAACGGAAGGATACCATGTAACAGAGAGAAGATCGACAAGGTCACCAGCGTATCGTGGAACAAAGCGCCTACGGCACCCAGTGAGTACTCCCAGCGGCTGAAGCGCAGGAACAGATACAGGAAGATCAGCAACAACGCGAACAGACCTGCAAATAAAGCACTGCGCATGATATCGTCTGCAATCGTAGGACCTACCTTGCTAAAGCTGGTTACGTGCGTTCCATTACTGTCCGTAGCCTTGAAAGCCTCTATGCTCAGGTTCTTTTCCGACAGGCCTTTGATACCATTGTACAAAGCTTCCATGACCCTGTTTTCAGGCAGAATACCGTCTTCTTCCTGCGCAGAGATCAGATAACTGGTTACAATGTTGAAAGTATTGTCCGTATCTACAGACTTGACCACGGGCGTCTGCCCCCCAAAGGCCTGCTTCAGACTATTCCGAAGTTCATCGGCAGATACTTTGACGCTGCTATCAAAAGTTACATTATAGCTATATCCTCCCTTAAAGTCGACACCTAAGTCAAACCCCCTGACAACCATAGAAACAATTCCTGCAGCAATCAATACACCAGAGAAAATATACGCCTTATTGCGCGAGCCAATCCAATCAAAGTTTATGCCGGTAAGTCCATTCATTGTGCTGGCATTACCCAACTTAATGGTTCTCCCCTTGGCAGTCCACCACTCGATAGCTACACGACTCACCAATACGGCTGTAAACATAGAAGAAAGTACACCAATAATCAACACCACCGCAAAGCCCTTAATAGGGCCCAAACCAAAATAAGCCAGTACCATGGCCGTCAGAATAGTCGTTACGTTGGCGTCAATTATAGCGGAGTATGAATTCTTGAAACCATCGGTTATGGACATAATCAGCGATTTGCCATCGCGTATCTCCTCCCGCACACGCTCAAAGATAATCACGTTGGCATCTACAGCCATACCGATGGTAAGTACGATACCTGCTATGCCCGGCAGCGTGAGGACAGTTCCGTAACTTGCCAGTGCAGCAAAGATAAAGACTACGTTCAGCAGCAACGCAAGAACAGAGAAGAAACCTGCACTTGAGTAATACAGTACCATAAATGCCATCACGATGAAGAAACCAATCAGCAGGGCAATCATTGATCGATCAATGTTTTCCTGTCCTAAAGAAGGTCCCACCAGTGATTCCTGAATGATCTCAGTGCGCACGGGCAAACGGCCGATTTGCAGGATATTGGCCAG
This sequence comes from Saprospiraceae bacterium, assembly GCA_032115735.1. GTDB lineage: Bacteria > Bacteroidota > Bacteroidia > Chitinophagales > Saprospiraceae > JAUMBM01. The sequence continues at coordinate 6,412 of JAUMBM010000268.1, read as the reverse complement.
GTCAGTTGCTTCCTGAATATCAAAGCCACCCGTAATCTGGCTGCTTCCGCCTGTAATGGGCTCATTTACGCGAGGAGCAGAGACCACCAGGTTGTCGAGCAGGATAGCAATCTCGCGATTGCCCCCCTGAGCGGCAGCCGTTGTCATACGGCTCCAGATTTTTGCACCCTCGTTGTCCATCTGGAGAGACACCGCAATCTGGCTGGTAGTTGGATCAGGTTGAGCACTAGCCGTTGTGACAAACTCCCCTGTCAGTGCAGCCTCACCATCGCGACCCGTCTTAATCGCATAGAGTTCATACTGATCTGTAAGCTCTCCAGCCTCACTGTTGGTACGATCCATGACGGGATTGCGACTCCAGCGGAAAGCCAAATCAGCAGGAAACAGGGAAGCCACTTCCGGATTCTCCAGCATAGCTGAGATATTGGCCATCTGGTTGCGGTTGGCAGTTCCCATGACAGCCGGCCCCATCAGGCCCTGTGCATTGACAGCCAGGCCATTCGCTCCGAGCAGGGGACCACCCGCCTCCTGATAAACACTATCAAGAGAAACAATATTACTGCGATCTTCATTGCCCAGTGAATCCTTAGCAAAAATCGTATCCACACGGATGAGCGACTTCTCAACAGGACCATTCAGTGCAGCGAGCTTCATGTCCGCCTCGTTAAGTGCCTGAAGAATGCCGGCATCCGAAATTCTGTAGGTCTCAAAAAACTCGAGGTTAGCAGCGGCCTGCAGGTAACTGCGGGCGCGCTCGGGGTTATCGATACCGGGGAGTTCGACCGTAATCAAATCCCGCTCGGCATCAAGGCTAACATTAGGCTGTACAACACCCAGTTTATCAATACGCTGCTTAAGCAGCTCGAAGGTCTGGTTGACCGTCTCGTCAGACTTGGCACGCAGCACACGAATCACCTCTCCATCCGAAGAGTTGTAGTTGATTTCATCGCGCAATGACGGATTGCGCTGGAAAATGGGTGCCAGCCGCTGGCCATTGGCTGAAGCCCGCCACGCATCGGCAAACAAGGTTACGAAATCCTGTTGCGTTTGTTGTTGTGCTTGGGAGGCTTTGTCTAACGCTTCTACAAATGTCGGATCCTTGGCATTCTGTGCCATTGCCCGAATAAACTCCTTGAGGTCTACTTGCAATACAATGCTCATACCACCCTTAAGGTCGAGACCCAGGGCAAGTTGCTGCGCTTTGAGCTCTTGGTACGTGTAAGATTTCAGCAAAGGGATGCTGAAAATCGTCTCGGTAGACATAGAATCCAGAAAAGCAGCTTTAGACTGCTTCATTACAGCTTTCTGCTGCACAGGATCCTGAATGGTCGCCGACGCTTTCGTGGCATAGGCTTCCGCAGCTTTCTCTACTTTGCGCGTAGGCAGAATAAAGATGTACTGCAAAAGTGTAACCAGCGCCATAACCACAAGGAAAAATTTAACAATTCCCTTTCCTTGCATAACTTGTGAATTTAGACTCTCCTCTGTAGAAGGTTAGTAAAAGTTTAATAAATTGTAATACATAACCTTTTTTCGGTCAAGGCCTCCAATTTTCTTGCCGAAAAAAACTGGGCAAATATACGGCTTTTCGCCAATTAGACCTACCTGGTTTGAAAAAAGTATTTTGAAGTAGACGCTTCCTGTTTTTTCAGAGGGCTCACGCCCTCTGAAAAAACAGGAAGCCAGCGTCAGCCTCTTGATTTTTTGAAAAAAAATCAAGAGGCTAATTTTGCATTAACAGGGCTACCGCCTCGCTACTATGTATCGCTTCTCACTTACTTGACGACTCCCAAAGCTTTACCAACCTTGGTGAAGGCAGCAATCGCCTGCTCCAGATCGGCAGGTTCATGTGCCGCTGAAATCTGTACCCGTATGCGTGCCTTGCCTTTGGGGACCACCGGGTAGAAGAAACCAATCACATAGATACCTTCATTGAGTAGTTCTTGTGCGAAGGTCTGACTCAGGCGGGCATCGTACAGCATAATGGGCACAATCGGATGCTCTCCCGGCAGAATATCAAATCCTGCAGCGGTCATTTGCTCGCGGAAAAATATAGTATTGCGCTCCAGCTTGTCGCGCAGGGCAGTGGATTCCGTCAGCAGGTCGAGTACCCGGATGGACGCTCCGGCGATAGAAGGAGCCAGCGTATTGGAAAAAAGGTAGGGGCGTGAGCGCTGCCGCAGCAACTCCACGATCGGGCCGCGGGCGGCCGTAAATCCTCCTGAAGCACCCCCCAAAGCTTTGCCGTATGTACCTGTGATGATATCCACTCTGCCCATGACCTGGCGGAACTCATGCGTACCCCGACCCGTTTTGCCCAAAAAACCGGTTGCGTGACACTCATCGATCATTACCATGGCTTCGTACTTGTCCGCCAGATCACAAATGGCATCCAGACGAGCTATGGTACCATCCATGGAGAAAACGCCATCTGTGACAATAAGCCTGCGCCGCGCTGCGCGCGCATCTTTCAGCTGCTGCTCCAGATCTGCCATATCGTTGTGTCGGTACCTGAAACGCTGTGCCTTGCTCAGGCGTATGCCATCTATGATAGAAGCATGATTGAGCTCATCTGATATAATAGCATCTTCTGCCCCCATCAAAGGTTCAAAAATGCCTCCGTTGGCATCAAAGGCAGCCGCATACAAGATTGCATCATCCATTCCCAGGAAGTCCGCAGTCTTTTTTTCAAGTTCTTTGTGCAGATCCTGAGTGCCGCAGATAAAGCGCACCGATGAAAGCCCGAAGCCATGCGTATCAATTGCTTCCTTGCCTGCCCGTATCACCTCGGGATCAGAGGAAAGCCCCAGGTAGTTGTTGGCACAAAAATTGATCGCAGACCTGCCATCCTGTGTTGTAATATGTGCTCCCTGCGGGCTGATTATGACGCGCTCTTTTTTGTACAAGCCCGCTTCTTTTATCTCGTCCAGTTCCTGTACGATGGACGCTTCGACATTTGAAAACATGACCGATTCGTTTTAGCTCACATTTGGTTAGAAGTGGAACTAGCGGGCTGGCATCTGTTTCTGCCAGCCGCAGCAACGCCACAAAGGTAATCTACTTTGAGCTGTGTACTGCATAATTTTTACATACAAACACCAGCCGCCGTCGACAAAAAAAGGGGCTACCACGAATGGCGCCCCTTTTCAAATGGTATGTATAAAGATAGCCTCTACAAACTATTGACCTTTCGGTAGTCAGCTAAAAACTGCTCAAGACCCGAATCGGTAAGCGGATGCCTGAACATGCCCATGATACTGGACAGTGGACAAGTAACCACATCAGCACCTGCCAGGGCAGCGTCCACAATGTGCTTGGAGTTGCGGATAGACGCGGCCAGGATTTCGGTCTCATACCCCTGAACTGCATAAATTTCTGCAATCTGGCGAATCAAACCTATACCATCCCAGTTGATATCATCTACCCTGCCAATGAAAGGTGATACATAAGTCGCTCCCGCCTTTGCGGCCAGCATGGCTTGCGCACTACTGAAAACCAAGGTGCAATTGGTACGTATACCCTGACTGGTACACCAAGCCATAGCTTTGACACCGTCCTTGATCATTGGAATTTTGACCACAATGTTGTCAGCCAGGGAAGCAAGTCGCTTCGCTTCGAATATCATGCCGTCAAAATCCGTGCTGATTACTTCCGCACTCACATCACCCTCCACCATAGCAGCGATAGCGCGATAGTGATCAATGACACCATCATCGCCCGAAATGCCCTCCTTAGCCATGAGCGAAGGATTGGTAGTAACTCCATCCAATATGCCTAACGAATTGGCCTCGGCAATATGGGAGAGATTAGCAGTATCTATGAAAAACTTCATGCGGATTCAGCCGTATATACAGGCTCAGTTGTGACAAATAACGAAGGTGAGACAACAAACCAGCGCTCAACCTCCTACCCTTGCTGTGTTTCCACCCTGGGGGAGTTCAGAGGGAGCTGCCGAATGCTGCTCACCGACTACAAAGATATACATGTTTGTCCGTATAAAAAACCTTCTGTTGTCTTTTTTACAGCCGGAAGAATTCATAAATTATTTTTTCATACACACGTGCCTAGTTGTCAGAGTTATAATTCACAAATGCTTTTCATATTAATAGGCGGGTACCAAAAATTATCTTCCCGATTTCAGGCCTTTGCCCGAATTTTGCCTACCCCTCTGCTTTTCTCAGCACATCCCAGGTATGATCTGCCAACAGCCGCACGGTAGCAACGAAGGCAAACGGAGGGCTACTGCCCCATTCCTCCGGACTGACGAGCGACAATACAGGCTTGCCACTGCTGCGTCGATACAGATGATAGGTTTTGCCAATGAATGGCTCAAAATTCATCTCAGCTGTATAAATTTCTTCAGAGATGCTGACTCTATCCTGAATAGTTTTAGCCTGACGCGCCAGCAACTCTATCTGCTCTTTGATCTGCGCCAGATCCATGTCTGTCTGCTCATACATAGCCGACATGGCGCGCCCTTTGACCTTTCCTTTATCAACCGGGGTTATCTGCGCCCCTCCTCGACTGTGTGCATACGGCAGAAGATGAGGATTTTGCGCAATCAGATCCGCATCGATGGGGTTGACAAAAGGGCGCTCATCCTGAGATCCATCCTCTGTCGGGCTGTTATCGTTTACTTGATTCACGGTGGTGAATTTTTTTAGCGTAACAAGCCGCAGGCTGCTAGGTTCATTATCGCAGGTTAAGCCTGCCTTGTCCGGCCAGAAGACCCTTGTTGTAAATTTCCACCGTGTAATCCCCTTGTGAAAAAGGCTGGGTAGAAGTCCAGGTCATGCAAACCGGGCTGGCTGAATCCGGATTGTAGGTAACTGATTTTTTCATGGTGTAGCGGGTCTGCCTGCCCGTCGTGAGGCTGGTAAAAGAGCCTGAGCCAGACTCATCTACCGCCAGCGTCTCCCCTTGCGGATTGAGGATACGCAGCAAAAACTCCTCCTCCCCTCTGTTGACGAGCTCGTTGGAGCGCATCTTGAAGCATACCTCTATTTGATTGATATTGTCTGCATTATGTCTTAGCACCGGCCTCCGCCCCTGTCTGCGCTGCAATTTACCAACTACCTCGACATCATAGACGTTGATAAGCATTGCCTGAGCATCGCGTACGTTGACAAGCTCATCCCGCTGGTTTTGAAGTATATCCCGATTACTGGTAATCTCTGAATTGTACTGTCGCTCCCGATACAGATCTTCCTGAAGTGCGCGCTGCTGTGCAGTTAGCTGCTCGTTCTGACTGGTGAGTAGCTGATTTTGTTCGCGCAGCTGAGTAATTTCCGCCAGATACTGCTCGACCAACGTACCCAGCCGGCGGATCTCAGCCTTGGCCTGATCGAGATTACCCTTATCCCGCAGCAATTGCTCAATGCGTGCTTTTTGCTGGCCGAGCTCCGTCTGTTGCCGGCTGATGAGGTCGTTGAGTTCCTGATTATCGGAACGCAAACCCTCCAGATCAGTCATAGCCTGATCGTACTCTTTCTCCAACGATGCCTTTACTTCATTGAGTTCAGCATTGTCTTCTGCCAGTTGCTCACTCAACTTTGCCTTTTGCAAATAACTGTACAGCAAGCCTGCGTTTACCAACAGCAGCACCCCAATGACGACAGCAGCAATGATGAGCAAACGCTGTTTGTTGTCTTTCTGGTCGTAAGTATTCGGTTGTTTCGGAGCGATGGTCATAAGTTATAATTTTTTGCTGTTCGATTGTATGACTAATGAGTAATGTACCGATTATAGATTATTGTGTCTACTTTTCGGGTTAACGTTTCCGAGCAAAGAAAATTGTACATTTACTCGTTTACCAGTGCAATTTTATCAGTAGTGATTGCCAGGCGTGACAGATTGCGCATTTGGTAAGGACGCAGATCGGCCACTTCCTGCCAGTTCGTATCTTTTTCCGGATCGAACCGAAACAACTTACTGCCCTGACCACACAAGAGGCTGCCGTCGGGCAACACGGCAAAATCCTCACTACCTTCCAGGCATTCAACCAAAAATGTAGGGGTTGCCTCTGCTTGTCGGGGGTTGTAGGTCATCACAACATTAGCGGTAAGCTCCTGCTGCACAAAAGCGAGGCTGCCGTCGGGCATCCGCTGTAAGCACCGACCAATATTTTCAGCAATCTTCTGTTCGCTCTCGCTGCCCAGTTGCGCAATAACCAATTCGTTGGGCGTACCTACCTTGAACAAAGCCACCTGCCGGCTGTCAAGCCAGCAATAGTAGCCCATACCCAGCAAGTTTTTGAACACCGGCTGCCCGTCAGTGAGTCGATCAAGCGGAAACTGCCAAAGCCGCAGGAAGGTATCTCTGCCAATAGTTTCCTGCCGGACGGCGCTGAAATGCCGTCCGTCGGGCATCATGCGGGGCGAATACTCTCCCTCCTCAGTACGGGTAACCCTGG
>JAUMBM010000267.1:0-5397 GCA_032115735.1 Saprospiraceae bacterium | reverse complement strand
TAGACAGCGTCTTTAATCAGGCAGGTGTACTGGAATCTCTCACCTATGAGGCTACAGATGACAAAATTCCTACCCGCCGATTGCATATCGATTTTGATCGGGGCGAGGTCAGTCGTATTCTGGTGGAGGAGGCCTTTTCTTCCGCGATCGCAGATACACGCCGGGAGCTTACTTTTATGCCCGGACTTGGATACCAGGTTGTATCGGTACAAACAGGTAAAGCCGGGAATAAAAACATGCGTATTAACGTCTCATGGCCCTGAAAAAAGCCGCCCGCACAGCTGCGGGCGGCTTTTTTAGAAGGGCGTATTCGAAGTTTTCTGCCGAAGGCAAACAAGAACTTCTGCCCTCCGCTTTGTCCGTTCCAAAGGAACGGACAAAGCAAAATACCCCGTAAGAAAAGTAGCGTTCAGGGTCTCCATAGAAAAACTGGCTACGCACCTAGTAACCAAAAATTTCTTCCAGCGACAGCTTCCGGATGGAGCCATGTGCGTTCTGAAGAAAATCAAGAGGCACCTGATTTTCATCGCCCAATACAAGTAGCTTGTAGCGACGCCCTAGGACGTACTTGCGGTGAAAGTCGGTGAGTCCGGCTGAGGGCAAATGCTGTAGTGCGTCATACATGTTCCTGAGCAGGTCATGAGAATGCCCCAAATCCCAGCTGCCCTGGGCTTCCCAGTAAAGCCGTCTTGGTGAAATCCGGTCACTCTCAATGCGCTGGATTAGCGATTGACGGGCTTGTTCAATGCCCTCAGGCACTACGGGCATCTCCTCGATGATGTTTCTGAGTGCCGGAAGGGCATCCGCCACTTTATCAGGCTGCGTACCCGCATATGCCCGCAGATAATGAGCACGGTCCTTCCTGTCCGGACTAGAGTAGTAGGCATACGTACTGTACGCCAGCCCTTTGGCTTCCCGGATTTCCTGAAAAACAATAGAGGAAAGCCCGTAGCCAAAGTACTCATTGTACAGGTCCTGCAGGTTGTATTCTTCAAGATTGAATTGAGGGGTACCACGCGACATCATCATGAGGTCCGTTTGTACCAATGGAAAATGTACAAATAATACCTCGTCCTGCTCCGTAGGGAGTTGTTCAAAACGCGGACAGGGTGGCGGCGGAAGCAGGGTCGAAGGGGATGTATGGTGCTGCCTGATGAGCTGTAAAATCGTTTCAGGCTGCTTGCGACCATAATAGTAAATACGATGCTCATAGTTGCGCAGCTGCTGTAACTCGCGTACGAGCTGATCGGGCGTCAGAGCCCCTAGTTCCTCCTGATTAAGCCGGTAGGTAAACGGTGAATCCGAACCGTAGCGGGCATAGCTGCCCAGCGCCTCGCGAAGTATAATCGACCGATCCTGCTTGGCATTGGTGCGTTTGAGCAGAATGTCTTCCAGTACAAGTGACCAAGTATCTTCATCCGGCTGCAAATCACTCAATATGTGCTCAACAAGCTCCATGCCGGCAGCTACGGATTCTTCCAGCCCGGTTAGCGAAAGGTGACAGCGCTCATCATAAATCAGCACCTCAAAGTGAAGTCCTAACCTGAAGAATGATCGCTGAATTTCAGCAGCGCTAAGTTTGCTCGTGCCCAGGTAGGGAAAGTAACTGACCGCCAGCGACAACTCCCGGCTGTGCAATTTGCCTAACTCAAAAATGTAGTCAAGCCTGAAAGCATCATTGGTCGGGTTGTTGACGTAGTGAAACTCCAGACCCGGCTGCAGGGTTTGCCGATAGATGCCTTTTTCAAAATCTGCAAAAACGGGCGACATCCGGGCAGGCGGTCTGCTGAGAAACTCCCTGCCAAATTCCGAGAATTCTTCACGCTTGAGTTCAATAGGAGTAATGCTTGGTTTTTCAACCTTGATGACACCCGGATCAGTACCCTGCCGCTTGTATACCGCCGCGAAGGCGTGCAGTGGACATCGCTCACGTACAAAGGCCATCACATCTTCCTTGGTTCGCGCCTGTAGCCAGCTGAAACGCTGAATATAATCCTCCCAGGGTATCCCCAGTACAAAACAGTTGGTAATGGCAGATACGCGCGCATCATTACTGTCGTGACCCTTGGTGTCACCCAGCTTCATATCCTTGATGCAGGCCTCAAGTAACCACTCATCCCACTCACCCGCAGCAAGCATACGCATTTGCTCAAGTAGCAGCGCTTCCAATTCCTCAAGTGTCTGCCCGTCTCTGGGTTTGCCAAAAAGACCCAGAATGGAATAGTCTTCCATCAACCACGCAAAGGCTTCTGCCTCCAGAGCTTTTTGCTCCTGATTAATATTGAGGTCAATCAGACCAGCTTGCTGGTTATGTAGCAAATGTTGTACCAGCGACGCTATTAGACCTTCTTCAGTCCGGCCAGCATTCAGTCGCCAGCCCATGATCAGGTAGGGGGACTCCTGTCCCAATACCTCTTTACGCACCGGTGTCGTCAAGACAGGCTGTTCACCAAAGATATGCGGTTGAAATTTGTTGGGCGTGTAGTCTCCAAAGTAACGCTCTGCCAGCATCACAGCCTCTTCGGGATCCAACTCCCCGGCCAGCACAATAGCCATGTTGTTGGGTACATAGTAAGTGCTAAAAAATGACTCTATAAGCCTGATAGAGGGGTTCTTGAGATGCTCCGGCCTACCAATAATAGTCTCGGTTCCATAGCGGTGGTTGGGAAAAAGCAGTGAAAGCAGTGCATGATGCGATTTCCGAAAATCATTGTCCTGCCCTATGTTGAATTCTTCATAGACCGTCTCCAGCTCGGTATGGAAAAGACGCAGGGCCAAGTTCCGAAATCGCTCAGATTCAAGCTGAAACCAGCGCTCCAGCTCGTTGGCAGGAATGTCGTTGACATAGACCGTCTGCTCAAGCCCGGTGTATGCATTGGTGTCTCGCGATCCTAATGCCGTAGCAAGACGGTCGTATTCATTGGGCGCTACCCAGCGTGTGGCTTCCTGGCTGAGTTGATCAATTTCAGCATATAGAACCTTGCGACGATCACTGTCGGTCGTCTTTCGGTATTCTTCAAACAGGTCGGCGATCTTCTCCAACAACTTATGCTCTTCTGCCCAGTTAAGCGTTCCCAGCTGACTGCTTCCCTTGAAGAGCATGTGCTCCATGTAGTGCGCAAGTCCGGTTGCTTCAGCAGGATCATACTTGGAACCCGCTCTGAAAGCTATGTTGGTGTGTATACGGGGTTCATTATGGTTGACGCTAAGGTAAAGGCTGAGTCCGTTGCTCAGCTTGTAATGTTTCACTTGAAGGGGATCTCCCTGCCACTCAACAAAACTCTTTTTTCCTTGTGTTTCAGACACTGGGGAGGTTATTGCCATGCGTTGGTCATTTGTTTGATATGCAAATCAATATTACACAACAATGGCAGCCAGCGCTTGGTTTCATTCTGCAGGAATTCTCTGTGTTCTGCAGCAAAATGATGTTTTATGGAGCTTTTTGCGTCGCTGACAAATATGGTTTGTAGGCTGTGTCGGCGGTCCTTGGGAACTCGTAAGCCTTTGTCTCTTGTTATGTTTTTGTTCAATAGTATTTTAAATAATGTATATTATTATATATGTTTGGAAGCTATAGTTGCATGGAATTTTTTTGCAAATTGTCATCAAAAATCTTGCCAAATATCAAAACAAAAAGGCCGGGCTTGCGTATGATTAGTAAAGATGCCGCGCTAAAGGTCTTTTGGGGGTTGCTGCATGGTATGTATTTATTCACTTGCATAAGAAAGCACTTGTAGTCATTCGTAAGCTCTGCCCATACAGAGAGCGTGAACCTCTTCATACGGAGACAGTGGGTACTTCCTCCGGCGACCAATGCGGTTGCTACCCCCGCCGCTCCGTAAAGGTCAGAATGACGGTGCACCAGGCTTAGTTGACAATCGGTATTATGATCAAACAGACGTTAAGTCAGAAAATGCTCCAAAAGCTGTCCCCGCAGCAGATTCAGTTGATGAAGCTGCTGCAGATACCTACAGCCGTCTTGGAGCAGCGGATTAAGGAGGAACTTGAGTCAAATCCTGCGCTGGAGGAGGGAGACGGAGCTGCTTTTGAAGAGCCCGCAGCAGACATGTCTTTTTCCGAAGGTGATACTTTCGACCAAGGGGGGGGAGCGGAGGAAGAAGAGTACGGGCGGGATGATTTTCAACTCGATGACTACATCCAGCAGTTTATCGACGAAGATCCGGTCTCCTATCAGTCGTCAGCAGATGCTTACGCACCTGAGGCCGATAAACAGATCCCCGTAGCTGTTGAAAATGATTTTCACGACTACCTCGAGCAGCAATTAGGTATGCTGAAACTCGATAATGAACGGGCAGAAATCATCGCCCGACAGATTATCGGCAGTATCGACGATGACGGCTACTTGCGACGCGACCCGGATTCTATCACGGATGATCTGCTATTCACTAGAAATATTGCCGTAACACCCGAGGAAATTAGGGCAGTGCTGTCTCAGATTCAGCGTTTCGACCCTCCGGGACTCGGAGCTCGTGACCTGCGCGAATGCTTACTCATTCAGCTGGAAATAAAACTGGCGCAAAGTGATGCCTTCTCTGTGTATCAGATATTGGATATACGGCTTGCACGGGATATCATCAGGGATTATTTCGATGAATTTAGTAAAAAACACTATGATAAACTTTGCCGACAACTGGATATCGAAGAGGATGATCTGAAGGGGGCTATCGACGAGATCCTCAAACTCAACCCCAAACCTGCCAGTGGATACAGTGGGAGTGATACAGGTGGAAATCAGTATGTCATTCCTGATTTTCTGATTACCAGTCGCGATGGTGAACTGGAACTCAATCTGCATACCAAAAATGCCCCCGATTTGCGGGTGTCAGATCACTATCGGGATATGTTACGGGCCTATCGGTCCAGCGCCAGGGTAGGTAAGGCCAGTCGAAAACAAAAAGAGGCAGCTTTGTTTATTAAGCAGAAAATTGATTCAGCTAAATGGTTTATCGATGCCATACGCCAGCGTCAGGATACGCTCTTCAATGTAATGTACGCCATCATGCAGTACCAATACGATTATTTACTGAGTGGCGATGAGAAAAAGTTGAAACCTATGATCCTTAAGGATGTCGCAGATATTACCGGCCTCGACATCTCTACAGTGTCGCGTGTTGCCAACAGTAAGTTCGTACAAACTGAGTTTGGTGTCCATCGGCTCAAAAGCTTTTTCTCAGAGGCGCTGTCAACCAGCGAGGGAGAGGAAGTATCTACCCTGGAGGTCAAAAAGGTACTCAAGGAATTTATTGACGGTGAGAACAAGCGAAAACCGCTGAGTGATGAAAAACTTAAGGACATGCTGCTGCAAAAAAGCTATGATATCGCACGACGCACCGTCGCTAAGTATCGTGAACAGCTTGGTATTCCGGTCGCTCGCCT
>JAUMBM010000266.1:0-11283 GCA_032115735.1 Saprospiraceae bacterium | reverse complement strand
TTCTTTGAAAGGTACTGTGCCATAAGCATAAAGTATATGAACATTGGTATATTGTCACGAGGACCAACTCTTTACAGCACACAGCGCCTGCGGGAAGCGGGGGAATCCAGAGGGTACAGGGTACATATCATCGATCACGCCCGCTGCCATCTGTTGATCGGGCCGCAGGGAGCATCGGTGTATTACAATGGACAGTCGTTGGACGCACTCGAGGGCATCATTCCCCGGGTTGGCTCCAGTGTGACCAATGTAGGCGCTTCTGTGGTGAGTCAGTTTGAACTGATGGGCGTACCCACGACCACCCGGGCGGAGGCTTTGCTGCGTGCGCGCAACAAAATGCGCAGCCTGCAGCACGTAAGTGCTAAAGGTTTTTCAACACCCCTGACGGTGATGGCAGGCGGAAAAACACAGGAGGCAGGGGCTTTTGCAGAAATGGTCGGAGGTTTTCCCCTGGTCGTAAAGCCGCTGGAGGGTACACATGGTGTAGGGGTGATGTTGGTGGCATCTTACGAAAAATTGGTATCCACCCTGGATATGTTTGAACGATTCGGCCAGCCTGTGCTCATACAGGAATTTATCCGGGAAGCTGAAGGTGCGGACATACGGGCAATTGTCATCGACGGAGAAATTGCTGCTACCATGCAACGGCGCGCTAAACCCGGCGAATTCAGATCCAATTTGCACCGGGGGGGGATAGCAGAGACCATTGAACTGTCATGGGAAGACAGACAGTTTATCCGGGAGGTAGCCAAAGCGATGGAGCTGGATGTCGCTGGTATAGATCTCTTACCCAGCAAGCGCGGCCTGCTGGTAATGGAAGTGAATACTTCTCCGGGATTGGAGGGCATAGAGCAAATTACGGGGGCAGACGTAGCCAGTAAGTTCTACGAACTTATCGAGCGAAAAATCAATGATAAGATGGGCGCGTTTAGCGTGTAAGAAGGCTGCAACTAAGCACGAAATCCGAACTGTGGACATTGAGCGCATACGAGCTGACTGACAGCCAGTCGCAGTGAGCGTTAACGTCAGCCTTTTGCTTTCCGGCAAGCAACGACTTATGACCGACGAGGTTTAAAATCGATGTTTTCCCGCAAGGTCGTTGTGTAGGAGCGAAGTTCCAATACATACCTGCCTTCAGGGAAAGGATTAAAATCCAACTCAAAAATTGTATTGACCGGCAAGTGGTGTACCTCCTTCTCGAAAACAGCCTTGCCATTGCCATCGAGCAGCACAATACTGCTGAGATTTACGCGAAGCTTTTCGAAATCAATGTAGTACAGGTTATTTTCACTGTCTGCGTACACTGACCAACTGTCAGCTTTGGCAGCAGATGAACTTCCGGAAGGTACAAAAGAAGACTGGGCGGTTAGCGAACCTACACAGGCAGTGGTGAGCAATACTGCCAAAACTATGTAACGCTGCATGCGTGATTTTTTTGATATGTTTATCCGAGACTATGTATAAGACACTACAAATGTCTGCAATATTTTGATATTGACCAAATTTTTTGCTGCTCTGCTGCTGGCTCCTCTTTGGTAGTTTCTTCTGATAGGGTATAAATGTGGAATAATATTCTGATCATTCTTGTATTCCCGTGATTTGTATCAAATACGGGTAAATTTTTTATATGATTTTCAAACAAAATTTTTTTATTAGGGTCAGGTAAGTTATCGAAGGGGGGCTGCAGTGTGCCGGGTTGTCATTGGGCTTGATGCCAACCGCATACTTTTTGAAGTGAATGGATAAGGAAAAATACTTGTTTGATACTTTGCGGTAAGTCAGGGGATTAAACTTTTTCATGATAAAAATATCAAAACAATATTCGGTCATTGCGTCTGTTTGATGCGGCTAACTGTCAAGGAAGCCGGCTTGGGCGGGCTCGGGCATTGGGCGATTTGTAGCTTTGTGGTACTAACATTTGGAGGTTCTCAACAAAAAGTACTCAAAATGGGTTAATACTCATCTGTTGGCAGACACCGAACAGTCATTCGTCTGGTAATATAGCCCGGCAGACAGCTCCTGCCCGATAAGCTCAGCAACGACAGAACCGACAAGTCCTGACTAACAAGCCGAGGTGCTTGCGCACGAACAGAAATTAAATTTATTCAATCAAGCCCAACATGAATCAAACAAACGGGTATTATCTAAACTTACACAGACACTTACTTATCGCTGCCTGTATGCTCACCAGTTTCAGTGTGTGGGCCCAGCCGCCAGGCGTAGTCACGGGCAAATTTTTTGAAAAAGACGGTGCAACACCCCTCATTGGAGTCAATGTAACCCTGCAGTTTCAGGCCGATACCAATGTTGTACGGGGCGAGGTGACAGATATTGACGGTGCTTTTACCATTCGGGCTTTGCGTCCCGGGGCCTATAAGTTGAGGGCTACCTATATCGGCTATCAGCCACTGGAGCAGTCCGTGACGGTTGGTCGTACACCTGTTGATCTGGGTGTACTGCAGCTGCAGCTTTCTGCACAGGAGCTTGAGACAGTCGTGGTGGCAGGTGTACAGACGCGATCCGAACAGATTGGCGATACGACCGAGTACAATGCCAGAGCTTATAAGGTCAATACGGATGCTTCTTCCGAAGAGCTGGTAGCTAAAATGCCGGGGGTCACGGTGCAGGGGGGAACGGTGCAGGCGCAGGGTGAAAGTGTGCGGCGCGTGACCATCGACGGACAGGAATTTTTTGGTGATGATGCGGTGGCGGCACTCCGAAATCTGCCTGCTGAAGTTGTTGATAAGATTCAGGTTTTCGACCGCCAAAGCGACCAGTCGCGCTTTACCGGCTTCAATGACGGCAATACTGAGAAGACCATTAATATCGTCACCCGACCTGGCATGAATGCGGGGCAGTTCGGCCGCGTCTATGCCGGCTATGGTACAGATGACCGCTATCTCGCGGGCGCCAACCTCAATTACTTTAAAGGTAAACGGCGTATCTCGCTGATCAGCATGTTCAACAATGTCAACCAGCAGAATTTTAGTTCACAGGATATCCTGGGGGTATTGGGTAGCAGCGGAAGCAGCGGCGGTGGCAGAATGGGCGGCCCCGGTGGTGGTGGCGGTCGCTGGCGTTCGCAGGGTCCCAGTGCTTCCGATTTTACCATTGGACAGCAAAACGGTATCAGTTCAACCAACGCACTCGGCCTCAACTATACCGATGTATTGGGCAAATGGAAGATCAATGCCAGCTATTTCTACAACCAGTCAGAAAACAACAACCTCAGCGAGCTCTCCCGCCGCTATTTCGTGACGGAGACGCTGGCACAGTTGTACAAAGAAGATAACGAAACGAGCAATGACAACAGCAATCACCGCCTGAGTATGCGATTGGAGTATACGATCGATAGTATGAACTCCATCATCATCAGCCCTCGTGTAAGTCTGCAGAACAATCTGGCCAATAGTTTTCTGAATGGAGATAACTTTGGCGCCGATGACAGCAATGAGTTCCTCTTGCTCAACAGAACTACCAACCGGCTCAATACTGACAATGCAGGCCTCAGCCTCAACAATAATATCCTGTACCAGCACCGATTCCAAAAGCGTGGCCGTACAATATCTGTCAACCTGACTACGGATCTCAATGACCGGGAGGGGGTGAGCGGGCTCAACTCGGGTACCCTCTACTATCTGCCGATACGACCTCAGGTGAACATTGACCAGCAGGCAGACAATGAAACCGCCGGGCTCACACTTTCCTCTTTCATCTCTTACACAGAGCCTATTGGCAAAAACAGCCAGCTGCAGATCAACTATTCTCCCTCCTGGACTGACAACAAGACCGATCGCTACACCAATCAGCTCGATGAAACCAACGGCACCTACTCGCTGCTCGATACCCTGTTGTCTAACCAACTCGATAATGAAGTTGCAACCCAGCGCGCCGGCCTCCGCTATCGATACAACCTCGGCAGCAAGGTCAATCTTGCTGTAGGTGCAGATGTACAGAACACTCGCCTGACAGGCGAGCAGGTATTTCCGAGCCTGCTGGACATTGACCGCACGTTCAACAACCTGCTGCCCTTTGCGTTCTTTACCTATGCGCCCGAGCGCTCCACCAGCCTGCGCGTTTTTTTGCGTAGTTTCACCAATGTACCCTCTGTGAGTCAGTTGCAAAATGTCGTCGACAACAGCAATCCGCTGCTGTTGTCAACCGGCAATGCTGATCTCCGGCAGCAGCTAAGTCATTTCCTTTCTTTGCGCTACAACAAGTCGCTGCCGGCCAAAGGGCATACCATTTTTGTGTTGGCCAGCGCTACAAGGAATACAGATTTTATTGGCAATGAGACCCTGATTGCCACCAATGGCGATACACTTTTGCAGGATGGCCTGCTGCTGCGCCGCGGTGCTCAGCTCAACCGACCTGTCAACCTCGATGGTGCCTGGAATACGCAGTTGTTTCTGACATACGGGCTGCCGCTCACCTTTATCAAGAGCAACCTCAATATGAATGCGGGGGTCACGTATCGCCTCAGCCCCAGCCTGATCAATGGTGCTGTCAATGAGGCTAATACGTACAATGCCAGTGGCGGACTGGTGCTGAGCAGCAACATCAGCCAGCAAATTGATTTCAACATCGGCTACAATGCGACCTACAACATCGTCGATAACAGTCTGCAGCCGACCCTCAACAGCGACTTCTTCTTCCACACGGCAACCCTGCGCCTCAACTGGATGCCTACCAAGAGCCTGCGCATCAATACAGATCTGGTACAGACTACCTATACGGGACTGGGTGAGGGCTTCAATACCAATTTTGTGCTCTGGAATGCAGCTATTGGCTATAAGTTCCTGAAAAACAAGGGAGCAGAAGTGAGTCTCTCTGTATTCGACATCCTCAAGCAGAATACGAGTGTTGGTCGGAACGTGACGGAGACCTTCATTGAAGACAGCATCAACCGGGTGCTTACGCAGTATTTTATGCTCAACTTTACCTACAACCTGCGCAGCTTTGGTACGCCTCCGGCGCCTGCGCGCAGTGGCGGAGGCAGGGGGGAAAAATAAAAAAGGAGACAGCCGGCCAAGGCCGGCTGTCTCCTTTTTTGGCAGCTTAGCTGCCAAAAGGGATAAAGCGGGCAGGATCTGCTTCGCTCATCAGCTGGTATACCCGCTGGAACACATCCTCGGCACTGGGCTTGCTAAAGTAGTCACCATCGGAGCCATAAGGCGGCCTGTGGGCCGCAGCCGTGATGGTCACCGGCGCTGAGTCGAGAAACTGGTAGGCCTGCTGCATTTCGAGTACCTGCTGCATCATATAGGCAGAAGCCCCGCCCGGTACATCCTCGTCGAGGAAGACCACCCGATTGGTCTTTTTAACAGAATCGGCAATGCGGGCATGCAGATCGAAAGGCAGGAGCGTCTGCGCATCGATGAGCTCAACGCTGATACCATAACGCGCAAGCATGTCGCAGGCTGCTTCCGCAATGCGAACGCAGGAGCCGTAAGTAACCAGGCTGACATCATTGCCCTGGCGGAGAATTTCGGGCACGCCCAGTGGCACCGTATAGTCGCCGACGTTATCGGGCAGTCGTTCTTTCAGGCGGTAGCCGTTGAGGCACTCGACGATCAGGCCGGGCTCGTCAGACTGCAGCAGGGTATTGTACATGCCGGCGGCCTGGGTCATGTTGCGCGGTACGCAGACATACATGCCCCGTAGCGCGTGCACGATCATGCCCATAGGAGAGCCTGCATGCCATATACCTTCGAGCCGGTGCCCCCGGGTACGTATGATGGCGGGCGCCTTTTGCTGACCATTGCTGCGCCACCGGAGCGTAGCGAGGTCATCGCTGAGCGGCTCGAGTCCGTAGATGAGGTAATCGAGGTACTGGATCTCGGCAATGGGCCGCAGGCCGCGCATAGCCATACCGATAGCCTGTCCCATGATAGTCCATTCCCGAATGCCCGTATCGAACACCCGCTGCACACCATACTTGGCCTGCATGCCGGAGAATGCCTGATTGACGCCACCGATGTGGCCTACGTCCTCGCCAAAAGCGAACAAGTTGGGGTAGCGATTCAGCGCCTTGTCAAAAAAGGCATTGAGAATCTCAAACCCATTTTTGTAGGGGCTGCTTTCAGAATATACAGCCGGCACCTGCGGCACGCGCAAAGCGCTGCCGGCATTTTCGGCATATAAATGGCGCCCGTAGGCGCTTTTATTTTGCTGCAGCAGCTGCTCGGCAAACTGCCTCGCGGCAGCATGTGCGGGCTGGCGAAGCCGCCCGAGGTGGTTGGCGAGTCGCCGCACGTTCTGCACCAGCTCGCTCAGCAGCGGGTGGGTATGTGCCGTCACCTCCTGCCGCAGTTCGTTGACAGCCGCATCGGCTTCGCCGAGCTGCTGGTAGAGGGCTAGCAGCCTGCTGCGCGTCTCCTGCGCTTTGTGGTTAAATTTACGCCAGGCTCTGTCGCGGGCTTCGCGCGCATCGCGGCGCGCATCCGCCCGCAACTGCTCGATTTCCGCTTCCGTCGCCAGCTGCTCGCTGACCATCCAGTGAGCCATCTGCTCGATGCAATCGTATTCCTTTTCCCAGGCGAGCCGCTCGGCGCTCTTGTAGCGCTCGTGCGAGCCGGAGGTTGAATGCCCCTGAGGCTGGGTGAGTTCATCTATGTGGAAAAGTGCAGGCTGGTGGGTTTCACGCATATGGCCGATGGCCTTGCGGAAGAGTGACACTAGTGCGGGGTAGTTCCAGCCCTTTTCCCGGTAAATGGACCAGCCGGCTGCCTTCTCATCGGCTGTGAAGCCACTTAGCACCTCGGAGATGCTGCTTTTGGTAGTCTGGTACTGTATGGGGACGCTGATGCCGTAGCCATCATCCCAGACAAAGACCGCCAGAGGTACCTGCATGACCCCTGCGGCATTGATGGTTTCCCAGAAAACACCTTCGGAGGTGCTGGCATCGCCTATGGTGCAGAAAGATACCTCGTTACCGCCTGCCGAAAGCCCTTCGGGGCCCATGCCCGGCAGCTGGCGATATTTTTGCGAAGCGAGCGCCAGACCCAGTGCGCGGGCCATCTGCCCGCCTGTGCTGGAAATGTCCGCTGAGACGTTGTATTGCTCAGCCTGCCGGAGCCAGTGACCTGCCTGGTCGATCAGAGGAGAAGCGTAGTGGCCATTCATCTGGCGGCCTCCGGAGAAGGGATCGTTGTCGGGATCTGCATAGAGCTGGGCAAAAAAATCATCGACCGTCGCCAGTCCGAGGGCAAAGAGGAATGTCTGGTCGCGATAGTAGCCCGAGCGGAAGTCTCCCTTGGCAAAAGCCCTGGCCATAGCCAGCTGCGGAACCTCTTTTCCGTCACCTGTAATCCCAAATTTTGCTTTGCCGGTGAGGACCTCTCTGCGCGCCAGCAAGCTGGCTTCGCGACTTAGGCAGGCGATGTAAAAATCGCGCAGAATATCGGCCGCCGACAGGTCGGCCGCGATTGTTTCCGCAGAAACCATCATACTGTGATGAGACATATTTGCGTCTTATTTGGTTCGTTGGCTCAGGTGGTCGGGTGTCAGGGAAAAAAGTAACTTGTAGCAGTACTTTCCGCCCGCAAAGATAGCGCAATTCGACGGCCCGGTAAAGAGGATGCAAAAAAATGTGACCGATTGTTTGTGGCTTGCTGCAGCCGGCGCCGGAGGCGGCATTATAAATGCAGTAAATGCGGGCGAGGCATGAAACATCTGTAGCCTTTTGTGCGTTACGAGAAAGGTATTTGCTATTAACGAATCATTAACCATTCGATATCGCGGATTTACTTATCTTTGCTGCATTCAATTAACTTACGCAAACGAATAAATACAATTGCAATGAAGCGTATTTTTTCTGTATTCGCCCTCGCTTTGGGTGTATGTGGCGCGGCGTTCGGACAAACACAACCTGCCGCTCCCGTTGATAAAGCTAATGCGCCTGTTTTTCAGGACATTGCACAACCTGCTGCCCCCTCGCAGATCAAATTTGATGCTACGGAGGTCGACTATGGTACCATCCAGCAAGGATCTGAGCCATTGCGCAAGTTTCACTTTACGAACATAAGCGATGCGCCCCTGACGATTTCCAACGCCAGAGGAAGCTGTGGTTGCACAGTGCCCGAGTGGCCGCGCGAGGCTGTCCAGCCAGGCGAAAAAGGTGAGATTGCCGTTCGCTATGACACCAACCGCGTAGGTCCGTTTACCAAAACGGTTACTATCACGACCAGCGGTGGCGAGAATGTGATGCTGAAGATCAGCGGCAAAGTAGAGGCTAAGCCTGCTGAGCCGGAAGGTCTGCCTGCCAACAACAACGGCATGTTCAAGAATAACTAAGTCGCACACGTGCGTTACAGGCAGAGGTGCCGCTGAACGGATACTCTCTCGCTCTGCCAGCCTTTCAGGCTGCCGCTACGGGTGTTTCCGGGTAGCCTAAGCGGCCAAAATGCCCGGACAAAGGCTCGTTTTTTAATTTTTCCAGAAAAATTAAAAAACGAGCCTTTGTTTATTGTTTGAATTGGCTGCCAATGGCGGCCATTTTTTTGCTACCGTCCGGGCTGATAAGCCCCAATCCATCCACGATGTTTCAACGGACTATTGCTTTGTATCGTTCGTCCTTCTCAGGCCTTTCCCGGGAAGTGTGGCTGTTGTCCCTGGTGCTGCTGATCAATCGGGCAGGCTCTATGGTGATCCCTTTTCTGACCATCTTCCTGACCGGGCAGCGAGGGTACAGCCTGCAGGATGCGGGTATCGTCATGAGCAGCTATGGTTTTGGGTCTATTGTAGGTTCTTACGTGGGTGGGTGGTTTACGGACCGTACAGGCTTCTACAGGGTGCAACTCTGGACACTCATCGGCAGCGGACTGTGTTTTTGGGTGGTGGGGCAGCTGGATACCATCGTAACCATGAGCATCGGCATATTTGTACTCAGTATGATCACGGATGCTTTCCGGCCGGCCAATCAGGCGGCTATTGCCTACTTTAGCAGTAAAGACACCCTCTCCCGTTCCTACGGACTGCTGCGGCTGGCCATCAACCTGGGCTTCGCACTGGGTCCGGTTGTAGGGGGCTGGCTGATCGCCGGTTTTGGATACGCTGCTTTGTTTTGGGCTAATGGTCTCACCTGTCTGTTGGCCGCGCTGGCCTACAAATTCAGCTTTCCCAAACGTATCGAACTGCTGCAGGCTACCCAAGACGAGGGGAAGGGGGAGAAGGTGCAGACTGCCCGTGATCGTTCTGCCTATCGCGATTGGCTCTTCCTGTTTTTTGTATTGCTGATCAGCCTGCAGGCCATTGCCTTTATGCAGTTTTTCAGTGTGCTGCCTGTCTATTTCAAGCAGGACTGGCAGTATACGGAGCTGCAGATCGGCTATCTTTTTACCCTCAACGGCCTGTTGATTGCCGCTGTTGAAATGCCCTTGGTGCATTTGGCAGAGAAGCGGGCAAAAATCTTGCCGATCATTGCATTCGGAGGTTTGTTGGTAGGGCTTTCATTTGTCGTACTCGCCGGCTTTGGTGGTTCACTTTGGCCTGCCGTCCTTTTTATCATTATTATTACATTCGGCGAGATGCTGAGCATGCCATTTATGAATACCTGGGTAGCTGCACGGGCACCTGCAGCACGGCGCGGAGAATATATGGGGCTGCAGTCCATTGCCTGGGCGCTTGCATTCATCATAGCGCCTTCTTTCGGATTGGCCTGGGCCGAGCGCTGGGGGTTTGAGGGCTTGTTGTGGGTCATGGGTGCAGTGGGCTTGCTGTCTGGTCTGGGATTTTTATTGGTGGAAAAAAAGTAGGTCATGGAGGGGCTGAGGCTGCCAAAAAGCCATAGCGGCAGTGCCGCCATGGCTTTTTTTACCCCCACCTCACCGCTTACTGACCAGCTGAAAATAATCATGCAAAGTGGTCATTCCGCTTTTTTGGTCAATTTCTTCCACAAACAGCTCATAGCGCTGGCCACCGTCCTCCGACTGCAAAGAAACGGTTTTTTGTGCCTGCAGGCACTGCAGCAGCCGTTCGCCGGCTTCGTATTGCGAGCTCAGGGAGCGCAGATCCAGGGTCTGCCCCTGACCTCCGGGGACAACCATCTTCCACTGGCTGCTGTCGGCCAGGCCGGCCGGCGGAATAAACCGGAGGTAGGCCTCATCAGCCAGCCAGTGGTGGGTTATGGCAAGCCGCCAATGGCTGGCTGGCTGTTGTGGCCAGTTGGCGTGTATATAGACCTCCGGCTGCTGGCTTTCGGAGGCAGTCTGCCGGTAATCTATCTGGCGGATATTTTTGAAAAACAGCTTATTGGGTTCAGCTACCCTGAATCTGGGATCATGGGTAGCACCGCTGATGGCCGGCGTTTCAACCCGACAGGCCGGCAGCAGTAGCACGAACAAGAGGGCAATACCGGAAAAATAATTTTTCATATCTTGAGCTAAAGTTTACTTGATGCTGTTAGATAGGAAAAAAGGGGGTCGAGCTGCCAAGCCGCCAAAAATATTTGGACCGGGTGTTTATTTTTTGTACTTTTCTTCGAAAGCAAAAGAATAAAACACTTACTTAGGCTTTTGTTTTGCCCCTGCAGGCGGATTAGTTTGTCGGAGAGAGCTCCCGCCCGTCCGTGCGTCTCAGTAAGGAGTACTTTTGTTAACAGCGATGACTAGGTAACTATATGAAGCAGATAAAGTTCTGGATTGGTGCCGCCCTGCTGGCAGTCCTGATATGGGCAGGCGATACGCACGGCCTCGGCGGCAGCAGCCTGCCGGCCGTGGGTAAGTTTTTTTGCCCCCATACGGGCTTCTGGAAACGGGCAGAGCCCGTCAGCCCTGACGATGAAAAGGCAAGGCAGGCCTTTTCCGGCTTGCCGGCCAAGGGGCGGGTATATTTCGATGATCGTCAGGTGCCGCACATTTTTGCAGATGACGTGAAGGATGCGGTCTTCATACAGGGTTATGTGACGGCCTACCACAGGCTTTGGCAAATGGATATGGCCGTGCGGGCGGTGAGCGGCCGCCTGTCGGAGGTGGTAGGCGAGCGTGCGCTGGAACGCGACAGGCTTCAGCGGCGTAAGGGGCTGGTGACGGCGGCAGCCAACAGCCTGTCTGCCTGGATCAATGAACCTGAGGAGCATGCTATCCTGCAGCGTTATGCCGATGGGGTCAATGCCTATATTGAGAGCCTGCAGCCTTGCGAGTATCCGCTGGAGTTCCTGCTGCTGGGCTACGAACCCGAGCCTTGGTCACCTTTTAAGTCGGCACTGTTTTTTAAAAGTATGGCGGAGACGCTGTGCGGAAAAAACGATGATATCGCTGCTACCCATACGCGCAACCTGCTGGG
>JAUMBM010000265.1:0-1820 GCA_032115735.1 Saprospiraceae bacterium | reverse complement strand
AAAAGTGCCACCTGAAAACAGCAAAGAAAGCCTTTTGGCTGGGGTTGGCAATCAGAAGAGGTTGTGATGAGTACACATAAGTGTACGGCCAGGGCGGAATACCCGGAGGATACTCACGCAGCCAGTCGGGGGCTGCCGGCGAGGCAGCTTTCATCTGCTCTGCGAGATTGGCTGTTCGCTCAGGCAGCAAAAATAACGACGGTGTACGCCGGAGCAAGTGGTAGCCCGAGTAAAGGACCGCTCCGGCGGTAAGTATGGTCACAAGGTCGCTCATAATCGTTAATGTTCTGTCAAAACCTAACAGGGTATCGGCAGTACCGATGGTAGTTTGTAAAGACAGGACATTTGTGGCTGCAAGATAGCTATTTTGTGATGTGTATGAAAATATTGCATTCGTAAACTGTCTGATTGAGCGTACAAACAGCGTCAATAGTTGATCAATGTGGAAAAGGCTGTACTCACGATCGTATAAATTGGTACAGCTATTTTTTTTTGCTGTTTGGGTGTAAGGTACGCATCCTTTAGTGGCGAGCGGGTGTTAATAAAAAATACCGACCGCGTGGCCTTGCCGGCAGCCCAACCCAAACAGCCATATTCCGCAAAATCCGGGTTTATTTTTGTAGGTTTTCCCCAAAAATCAACCTGGCAAATGCTTATGTGAGCTGGTTTTAGGCGGCTTCAGCCGCCTAAAACCAGCTCGCCGCAATCATATCTGTTGCGCAGGAAAAAACCAAACATGGAATCCGTCAGAAACCAGCTCGATCTGGGTGAATTAGTATTGGAAAGCGGGCAGCGCCTGCCGCTGCGGGTGGTGTACCACAGTCGGGGGCGTTATGTACACGGCCGCAGCAAAGTCGTATGGGTATGTCACGCCCTGACGGCCAACAGCGATGTAGCTGACTGGTGGTCAGGGCTTTTTGGGGATCAAAAACTATTTGACCGCCCCGGCTTATTTGTCGTCTGTGCCAATATCATTGGCTCCTGCTACGGCAGCAGCGGGCCCGTCTCCGGGGAACTGCCCGCAGCCCTGCGCGGGCTTTCTTTTCCCGCCATCACCACCCGCGACATGGCGCAGGCCCATGAGCGCCTGCGCGAAGCGCTGGGCATACATACCATTGACCTGCTGCTGGGCGCCTCGCTGGGCGGGCAGCAGGCGCTGGAGTGGGCTTATGTGTTGGGGGAAAAGCTGCGGCAGCTCATCCTCATGGCCACCAACGCTTTTCACTCGCCTTTCGGCATCGCCTTCAACGAATCGCAGCGGATGGCGCTGGAAGCCGACCCTACTTTTTTTACCGATGACCCCGCCGCAGGCCGCAAGGGGCTGATGGCGGCGCGCAGCATCGCCATCCTGTCCTACCGCTCTTATGCCGGCTACCGGCTGACGCAGTCAGAGCCGGATGCCGACCGCAAAGGTGTTTATCGGGCAGCCAGCTACCAGCGCTACCAAGGGGAAAAGCTCGCCAATCGCTTCCACGCGCACAGCTATCGGGTATTGCTGGACGCGATGGACAGCCACCACATGGGGCGCGGGCGTGTGTCGGTGGAGATGGCCTTGCAGCGCGTAGTAGCCGATTGTCTGGTGGTGGGTATCTCCTCAGACTTACTTTTTCCGGTGGCAGAACAGCAACTTTTGGTGCAGTGGCTACCTCGTGCGCGCTTCGCGATGATTCATTCGGATTTTGGGCACGACGGTTTTTTGGTAGAAACGGAGCAGCTGGCGGCCATTTTTAGCGATTTTCTGGATGTTGAAAAATATGGGGCTTATGAAAGTACGACTGACGAGAGTCAATGATGCTTATGGCATGCAGGCTACCAATGAA
>JAUMBM010000264.1:0-4920 GCA_032115735.1 Saprospiraceae bacterium | reverse complement strand
CCGGCTGGCATACGATGTTTCGTTGGGACTTTTTGAAGAAATGCAGCGAAACCTGAGTGATAGTGAGAGTCTGGAAAATTGGAGTGGCAACCTGAATAATTATTATCTGCCACCGTTTGAGCATGCGTTGCGGCAGTATCGCTCACAACCCACTGATGAAGGTTTTGAGCGGCTCCTGCAGCTCTCTGAACGTGGAAAGGCAGTTGCTTTGTTTCGCGGGCTGGAGCGCCAGCTGGCACAACGGGCATGGACAGGTCAACGACGAGATTTACTGGATCGTGAGTTGTGGCTCAACCAGCAGATAAATACTTATCGTTCTACTGCTCAGGAGGAAGCGCTGGCGGGGGCGGTGAGAGCAATGACAACTTTTGTGGATAGCATACGCAACAGCCGTGATCCGCAGGCTCATGCATTCTACCTCGAGCGCCATGCAAATATACGACCGCAGCTGGCAGAGCTTCGTACTGCCTACTGCCGGGAAGGGGCTGCAGTGGTGAGCTTTCAGCAAGGGGAGGGTTGTATGCATGTGCTGGTTTTTACGGCCTTCCGCGATACGGTGCTGACGCTGGCGGCGGGCGCGGATTTTTACAAAAACATGGATGCCTATCGGCGTAGCTTGTCAGCAGAAGAGGGGAGTCTGTACCGCCGCAGCGCGCACCTGTTCTATCAGCAATTTTTTGCAACTATTGATCAGTGGCTGGGTACAATGGTTGAGGATGTGCTGGTGGTGTGGGATAAAGAGCTGCACGGGCTGGTTTTAGAGGCGCTGCCAACCGAACCCCCGGGCAGGCGACCCTGGCGGGAGATACCCTATCTGCTGCACAAATATGCATTTTCTTATACCTATTCGCTGGCGAGCCTGCAGGCTGGCAGCAGTCTGCGCAAACTCCGCCCCGCCCCGGAGGAGGTGGGTACGTTTACGGTAGCCAGACCTTCCGATACTGCTGGCTGCGGGCAGGAGCTGCCTGCACTGACAGCATTGCAGCAGCAACTACAGCTGTTGCCCAAGCAGCTAACGAACCAACATTTTGCCAACAGCCGAAAGGAAGATTTTTTGAAGAATGCAGGCCGCTTCAGATTGTTGCAACTGGGTATGCACGCCTGTCAGCCGGATGCCGGGAAGGAAGCTTATTACCTGATTTTTGAGAGTGATGACGACGAACTGCTGCTGAGTGAGGCAGAGGTGCAAAACCTCAACTTGTCGGCAGATCTGGTATTGCTCGCGACATGCCTCAACGGAAGGGGCAGCAACTATACCAGCGAAGGCCGTAAAAGCCTTGCCCGTGCCTTCCTGTATGCAGGTAGCCAGGCAGTGCTGGCCAGCAATGAGCTGATGCACGAAGCTATGCTGGTAGCGTTGGTTCGGAATGTTTATCACTGTAGTGCTGTAGAGAATCTGCCTGTTGGCAAGGCTTTGCAGCAGGCCAAGCGGAGCTATCTCGCCACGCACGACCACAATCCTTACTACTGGGCCAACTGGTTGTTGATTGGCGATCCGACGGTTCGTTTGGTGAAATGATGGGTTAGGGCATGCCCGGACTTGGAGTTTCCTACCCGGGCTCACAATGCTTCTTTTCCCGCGGGTCTTCACCTTTTTTCAATCATGTAGTACCAGCTATGCGCCTTCCAAAACGTGAAAACCCGCATAACTCCGCTGGAAAATCCGAACAAGCTCCGGGGAACGCTGTCTGTGGGCGTAGATTTTGAACCTGTTTAGAGATCAGTGCTTATAGACGGGGTCTGCATCTTTTTACGACCTCTCAGGTATGGATGGCCTTCCTTAGGGCGTATCAAAATGTACAGAGGCTGTCAATTTTTTATTACCTTCGTTGCATATACCTCTAAAAATACCAATACTGTGAGCCAGGTAGCATACTCTCAAAAGACTACGGAGCCAAGGTATACAGAAGCTTTGCAGGATTACTACATCTGCTGCCTCAGCAGGGAACTAAGCCTGTTAATCCGCCGGGACGTGCTCACCGGCCGTGCCAAATTTGGCGTTTCTGACGATGGCAAAGAACTGTTTCAGGTGGCCATGGCCAGGACGATGGCGGCGGGCGACTGGCGCGCCGATTACTACCGGGGACATACGCTGCTGCTGGCACTGGGTCTCGCAACGCCCGAGCAGTTGCTGGCACAACTCTATGCCGACGCTGCCAACGATCCCTTTTCCGGCGGACGACAGATGAACAACCATCACGCCAGCGATCTGCTGGATGAGCAGGGGCGCTGGCTCTCACAAACCGACAGGATCAATCTTTCTTCGGATATCTCCACCACGGGTGGCCAAATGGCCAGGGGCCTGGGCCTGGCTTTTGCCTCAAAAATATACCGGGAGGCAAGCCGGCTGCAGCGGCCTGCTTTTTCACACAAAGGCCACGAAATATGCCACTGTATCATTGGCGATGCCAGCACTTCTGAGGGGGTTTTTTGGGAGGCCGTCAATGCCGCGGGGGTGCTGCAGGTGCCACTGGCGGTAACCGTAGCCGATGATGGCTACGGAATCTCTGTGCCCAAAAAACACCAGACGGTCAAAGAGAGTATTTCCGATGCATTGCGGGGGATGGAAGCTTCGGACGACAGCCCCGGCATCGCTATCTATCACGTCAAGGGCTGGGATTATCCGGCACTATGCAAAACGTATGAGGAGGGGGTCGCGGGTATGCGCCGCACCCACCAGCCGGTACTTTTTCATGTTGATGAGCTGACGCAGCCGCAGGGGCACTCTACCTCAGGCTCGCACGAGCGCTATAAGTCGGCCCAGCGACTGCAGTGGGAGGGTGAGTACGACTGCAACCGACAGTTTAGGTTGTGGCTGCTGGCTACCGATGCTGCCAGCGAGGAAGTATTACAATCTATTGAGCAGCAAGCACGTAAAGAAATACAGACTGCCCGGCAGCGCGCCTGGGCCAGCTATGCTGAGCCGCTCAGGGAGCTGCGGCAGGCGTTTGAGCAGCGCTGTCAGGGTATTGCGGGCAGCAATGTTTACCTGCAGGAGCTGTCGGCTACCGAGATCCCGTCGTCCCGGTCCGAGGTGCTGGCGGTAGCGCGCCGCATGCGGGTGGAACTTGGGGTTAGCTCGCTCGATGATTTTATCAGCGAGCAGATGGCGCTGCTGGAGCAGCGTTTTCACCGCCATCTTTTTTGTGAAGGGGAAAAAAGTGCGCTGCGGGTGCCGGCCTGTGCGCCGGCATACAGTAAGGAGGGTGCGGTGGTCAATGGATACGAGGTGCTCAATGCTTTTTTTGATAAGGTGCTGGAGACTCATCCCGAGTTTTATGCTTTCGGGGAAGATCTGGGCTATATTGGCGGTGTCAACCAAGGGTTTTCGGGCCTGCAGGCCAAGTATGGCGAGCACAGGGTGTTTGATACGGGCATTCGGGAGTGGACCATCATCGGTCAGGCCATCGGTATGGCCATGCGGGGGCTGCGACCACTGGCAGAAATACAGTATCTCGACTACGTCCTGTATGCTATCTCGGCGCTGTCCGATGATCTGGCTACCGTCCGCTGGCGCACCAACGGCCGGCAGCAGGCGCCCGTAATTGTGCGTACGCGTGGCCACCGCCTCGAGGGTATCTGGCATTCGGGCTCTCCCATGAGTATGCTGCTGGGCAGCCTTCGGGGTATGCACCTGTGCGTACCCCGCAATATGACACAGGCGGCAGGTATGTACAATACCTTGTTGCAGAGTGATGATCCCGGAATGGTGATTGAATGCCTCAATGGGTATCGACAGAAGGAAAAACTGGCAGATAATATCGGTTCGTATACCGTACCCCTGGGCGTACCGGAGGTGTTGCGCGAGGGCAGCGACCTGAGCCTGGTCACCTATGGCGCCTGCGTGCGCATCGCTGATCAGGCATGCGAGCGACTGAAAAAACTGGGTGTTCATGTTGAGCTGATTGATGTACAGACGCTTATGCCCTTCGACCTGGGGCATCGCATCCGCGAAAGTCTTGCGAAGACCAGCCGGTTGTTGGTGCTGGATGAAGATGTACCCGGCGGGGCGTCGGCCTACATATTGCGGCACATACTAGAGGAACAGCAGGGCTACCGCCTGCTGGATGCACATCCTGCTACGCTGTGTGCGAGCCACCACCGCCCCGCCTACGGCGACGATGGCAATTACCTCAGTAAACCAAGTGTTGAGGATGTGGTAGAGAAGGTGCTGAGTCTGGTGAAAGAATAGGCGGCGGTGTACCTGCCAAAAAAGTAGTTTTCAAGGAGGTTGTACAGGTATGGCAGGGGTTCTTAGCGGACTGCTGTAGCCCTTCGGCTGCTTTCCGAAAAAGAAAGTAAAGGAAACATTGTGCTGTCGAGATAAAATCTCTATCTTTCAAGCGGAGTCAAAGATGAATCAGCAGCTATGAAAGTATTGCACGTAAGTGCTGAATGTTATCCCGTCGCCAAAGCGGGTGGTCTGGGCGATGTTGTAGGCGCACTACCCAAGTATCTGGCAGCTCAGGGGCAGTCAGCTGGGGTGGTTATGCCCAAGTACGACCTCAAGTGGGCGCAGACCCATCGCTTTACGCCTGTTTTTCAGGGGGTGGTGCGCCTGCATAAGCATTATGTGCACTATCTGATCGAAAAAGAATCGGAAGACAGCCTCGGTTTTCCACTTTTCGTGGTGCACATTCCCGGGCTTTTCGACCGGCCGGGGGTGTATGCAGATCCCGGGGGGCAGGGCTATGGAGATGAGGTGGAACGCTACCTTTGTTTTCAGCAGGCAGTACTGCAGTGGATTGCGGCTTCACCCGGCAAACCTGAAGTGATCCATTGCCACGATCACCATACGGGCCTGATTCCTTTTATGATGCGCTTCTGCCCCGACTATAAGTCACTGGCGCACATTCCAACGGTTTTTACCATACACAACGGGCAATACCACGGTGCTTTCAGCTGGCAAAAACTCTACCT
>JAUMBM010000263.1:0-10572 GCA_032115735.1 Saprospiraceae bacterium | reverse complement strand
CTGAGCTTGGGTGAGCCTGATTTTGACACCCCGGCACACATCAAGGCAGCTGCGGTGAAGGCGCTGGAGGCGGGTTTCACCAAATATACCCCTGTCCCTGGCATCATGGAGCTTCGGCAGGCCATCTGCCGCAAGTTTAAGCGCGACAATGACATGGACTTCAGCCCGGCGCAAATTGTCGTATCCAACGGTGCTAAGCAATCCATTGCCAATGTCTGTCTGGCCATGCTGAATCCCGGTGACGAGGTCATTATTCTCGGCCCCTATTGGGTTTCGTATGCTGAGATTGTAAAAATGCCCCAGGCGGTGCCCGTCATCGTCAAAGCAGGCATCGAACAAGACTATAAGGTCAGCCCCGAGCAGGTGGCTGCGGCCATTAGCCCGCGCACCAAATTGCTGTTGTTTTCATCTCCCTGCAACCCCACCGGCTCGGTATACACCCGGGAAGAGCTCGAAGCCATTGCAGCCGTGGTCGCACCGCATGAAAATATCTATATCATCTCGGACGAGATCTATGAATACATCAATTTCAGCGGCCGCCATGCCAGCATTGGCGC
The DNA here is from genome assembly GCA_032115735.1 of Saprospiraceae bacterium. GTDB lineage: Bacteria > Bacteroidota > Bacteroidia > Chitinophagales > Saprospiraceae > JAUMBM01. The sequence goes on along the minus strand of JAUMBM010000263.1, from coordinate 10,015 downwards.
TGTTGAGGCCGTCAAGGACCGCACCATCACCATCAACGGTTTTTCAAAAGGCTTCGCTATGACCGGCTGGCGCCTTGGCTATATGGCCGCTCCGGCCTTCATTGCGGCTGCCTGTGCCAAAATTCAGGGGCAGTTTACTTCCGGTGCCAACTCTTTCAGCCAGCACGCTGCTGCCTATGCCCTCGAGGCTGATATGCAGCCGACGTATGATATGCAGGCGGCTTTCCTGCGCCGCCGCGATCTGGTCACGGGTCTGCTAAGCCAGATACCCGGCTGCAAGGTCAACACCCCTTCCGGTGCTTTTTACAGCTTCCCCGACATCAGCAGTTTCTTTGGTAAAACAGACGGGCATCGGGTCATCCGCAATGCCGATGATTTCTGTGAGTACCTGCTCCACACCGCTTATGTGGCTACTGTATCCGGCAGTGCCTTCGGCGCTGATGAATGCTTCCGCATTTCTTATGCCACCTCCGAAACCCTGCTCACGGAAGCTATCCGGCGCATCTCGGAAGCGGTCAGCAAGCTGCGGTAAATGCAGGCTGAGGCAAAAAAATACCCTTTGGCGCCTGCAGGCTGCCAAAGGGTATTTTTTTGCCCCTACTCCCTGTAAATGGCCACCACCCGCTCACCCGGTTTGGCATAGCCGCGGTACATACCTTCCGAATTAAACGGCATCGTGATATTTCCCTGGGCGTCGACAGCAATCAGACCGCCCTCCCCGCCTGCTGCTTTCAGTTTGCCGTTGATGACCTCCCCGGCTGCCGCCTCGAGGCTCAGCCCTTTGTAGGCCATGAGCGCAGATACATCGTGTGCAACCGCCCAGCGAATAAAATATTCCCCATGTCCGGTACAGGACACTGCACAGGTTTCATTGTTGGCATACGTACCTGCCCCGATGACAGGCGCATCTCCTACCCTGTTCCAGCGCTTATTGGTCATACCTCCGGTTGAGGTTCCGGCAACGAGGTTGCCCGCCCGGTCGAGTGCAACACAACCGACCGTGCCAAATTTATAGTCCGCTCTGGAAGGCCGTCGGGAGCCCTGCGGGCCATCGTGATCCAGGCGCGTCGCTTCCTCTGCTTTAGCCCGCTGCAGTGCATCCCAGCGCTGCTGGGTGAAAAAGTAGGAAGGATCGACTATTTCGAGTCCTTTTTCGCGGGCAAATTGCTCAGCGCCCTGTCCTGTGAGCATCACGTGAGGCGATTGTTCCATAACTGCCCGGGCGGCAGCAATGGGATGGCGCACGACCGTAAGGCCTGCAACAGCACCGGCAGACAAATCCTTCCCCTGCATGATACTGGCATCAAGTTCATTGCGCCCTTCATGCGTAAAAACGGCCCCTCTGCCGGCATTAAACAGCGGAGAATCCTCGAGAAAGCGAATCGTCTGCTCAACCGCATCGATAGCAGCTCCGCCCCCCTGCAAAACTTTTTCACCGATCTGCAGGGCAGAATCCAGTGCAGCTCTGTAGGCGGCATCCTGCTCTGCCGTCAGGTCTGCAGCACGTATAGTACCTGCTCCTCCGTGAATGGCAATGGCATAAGCCGGTCGCTTTTTCGCCGCGGGAGCGGCTGCCTGCTCAGCAGCGGGCTGTTGGCAGCTGGCCAGCAACAGCATGGCCAGCCCTAAAAGTGTCAATCGCATGTGTTATGTGTGGTTATTTGAGCGTGAAAAAATACAACATCCCTTCCTGCTTTGCAGCCTTGGCGGCAGATTTATTTTTTTTCAGGCCTAACTAACTGGTAATGATAACTGAGCAGCCCGCTAAAGGCGATTTTCTAAGGTTTTTGAAAAAAAACGTCCTCAATACTTGCACAGACATGCATTGTGCCCTATCTTTGCTGCCGCTTTGGAAAAATGATGTTATTCACTTTTTCACAGTACACAAGCTTTAACTTGTACTCGGGGCGTAGCGCAGCCCGGTAGCGCACCTGCTTTGGGAGCAGGGGGTCCCAGGTTCGAATCCTGGTGCCCCGACCACTAGAAGAGAGATACGGAAGTGTCTCTCTTTTTTTTTGCCCTGCCGGCAAAAGCGAAGCGGCGCGCAGGATCTGCGTGCCGCTTCGCTTTTTTTCCCAAAAATCAGCTGCCGGCAGGCTACAGCCGGCGCCCGCGCCTAGTAGCCGAGCAGCTTAAGCATAGACTCAGGCGTCTGCTCAGGCTGGTAGAGGTGATCGACCAGATTGCCCTGTGCATCGCGATCGACCAGAATATGCTTGGGAGAAGGGATCAGGCAGTGCTTGATGCCTCCGTAGCCTGCGATACTGTCCTGATAAGCCCCTGTATGGAAGAAACCCAGGTAAAGCGGTTCCTCATCTGAGGGATCGTAGGCAGGCAGATAGACCTGACCTTCGTGAATCTCTGAATTGTAATAATCGGAATTGTCGCAACTCAGTCCGCCTATGTTTACACGTCGGTAATCATTCTGCCATTTATTGATGGGCAGCATGATGAAGCGCTCACCAATGCCCCAGGTATCCGGTAAGGTAGTCATGAGCGAATTGTCGATCATATACCACATCTCGGAGTCGTTCTGGCGTTTTTGCGCCAGCACGGAAAAGATGGTTGCTCCGCTCTCCCCCACCGTATACTTGCCAAACTCAGTGAAAATGTCCGGTTCCGGCACATCTTCCTCTTCGCAGGTGTTCATGATGTTGTTGACGATCTCCCTGACCATGTATTTATAGTCAAACTCGAAGCCCAGGGTGTTGCGGATGGGCATACCACCGCCGATATTAATGGCATGCAGATCCTCGCATTCCTTACGGATATCGCAATAAAGCTTGATGGCCTTTTTCAGTTCACCCCAATAATAAAGCGTATCGCGGATACCCGTGTCTACAAAAAAGTGCAGCATGCGGAGCCGGAACTTGGGATTGCCGGCAATTTTGTCGCGGAAAAAGCTGACCACATCTGTGGAGCGAATACCCAGACGGGAGGTATAGAACTCAAAATTGGGTTCTTCCTCCGTAGCTACGCGAATGCCCAAATTACATACCCCTTTGACATGCTTGGCGTAGTATTCCACCTCGTGAAAATTATCACAGATAGGAATAACATTTTCGAAGCCATCATTAATGAGCTCTACGATCCGCTTGAGGTAGTTCTCCGGTTTGAAGCCATTGCAGACGATGATGACGCTTTTGTCAATTTTCTTCTGTTTGTACAAGCGGCGAACGAGATCAATATCGAAAGCCGATGAGGTTTCGATCTCTGCATCGTGGTCCAGCACCTCATTGAGTACATAGCTGAAATGACAGCTCTTGGTACAATAGCAATAGTGGTACTTGCCCGAATAGCCCAGCGATCGCATCGCCCGGGTAAACAGATTGCGAGCCTTTTTGATTTGAGAACCTATTTTGGGTAAATAGGTCAACTTGAGCGGTGTGCCGTACTTTTTGATCAGGTAGATCAAAGGAACACCATTGAATGTCAAATAACCATCCTCCAGATCAAACCCTTCCTGCGGAAAGTAAAAAGTCTGATCGATCAGGTCAAAATATTTGTTTGCCACCAGCGGTTAAGATTAGTGAGGGTCAAACCATATAATACCCTTGGCTGATAAAACCGGACAAATGTAACGTAAAAACCAAAAATGGGGGGGCTTATTGAATTTTATTTTTATTTCCTGTAAAAGATCGACCTTTGCAGTCGTTTTTTATGCCTTAATTTGCCAGTATCATGGATAAAATCGATGCGTTGAACCAGGTCGCTGAATTTCACAGAACCTTTCAGCATCCTATTGAAGAGCAGCCGGTCATCCCTGCTGCCGACCGCTGTAAGCTGCGCATTGCGCTGCTGCGAGAAGAACTGCAGGAGTTGGAGACAGCCATTGCCAACAACGACCTTGTGGAGGTGGCTGACGCACTTTGTGACCTGCAGTATGTGCTCAGTGGTGCCGTACTGGAATTTGGGCTGGGTGAAAAGTTTGTACGCCTGTTTGAGGAAGTTCAGCGTTCCAATATGAGTAAAACCTGTGCCAGTGAGCAGGAAGCCATGGAAACCATGGACTACTACCGCCGGGAGCGCGGTTTTGACTGCTATACCCGGGCGAGCGGCAACCACTGGCTTGTCTACCGACAGGATGATAACAAAACGCTCAAGAGCATACGTTACTCTCCCGCTAACCTGCGAGCCATTTTAGAGCAATTTTGAAAAACGCAGTATTTTTTTGCCCATAATACGTGTTTTTGAAGAGGCAAAATCAGCGATGCAGTCACCCGAAAAGACGGAATCTCCTGAATAATAATTGTTTTGGGACTCCGTAAGAAAGTTCTGAACATGCGCCAAATCACGTACATCGTTTCAACCACTTTACAGCTATGCGTATACTCTTTCTTGCATTTGCCTCACTATTGACCCTGGCAACCTTTGGCCAGGCCCAGTGGGGACTGATGGTCAATTACAGCAACAACCAAGCCCAAAACTGGCAACTGGGAGACAACCCCGACGGCTCGTTTCAGGAGCGCAGCATACTGGGACGGGGTTTCAGCACGAGTCTCGACTATCGGTTGCGCATTCCGCGTACCCGTGTAGAATTGCTCCCTGCACTGGGCATTGGCCAGGCTGCAAGAATTTTTACCGAATCTCCCAATTCTCTCATCGCTCCACCCTTGGAATTTTCAGTCCGCTACGCGGGATTCAACCTCCCTGTACATATCTATTTTCTGGATCTGGACGGAGACTGCGACTGTCCAACCTTCAGCCGGCAAGGCCCCGGCCTCAAAAAAGGCCTCTTTCTGATGGTTAGCGCCGGCATCAACTACTTCGACCTCTCGCTAAAAAATTATCCGGCAAATATTGATCAGCGCAGTTGGGTAGGCAATGTGGGCATAGGCCTGGGACTCGACCTGGGACTGAGCAAACGACTCACCATCAGCCCGCTTTTCCGCGCCATCTACAGCCCGTCCGTCCGCTGGGACAAATTAGTACCTGCCAATAGTAGCATGGCCCTGACGCCCGATTTTACGACCAGCTCGCCCCTGCTACAGTTTCAGCCCGGTATCCGGCTGGGTTTTCAGCTGTAAAAACACATTTTGTGCAAGCCGTTGCGCTTTTTGCGGCAGGCTTTACTTCGTATATAGCCATCGTATATAATACTGAAAATCAGTTTTATACACACAAAACCCCCGCTTCATCAGTTCGTAGCAGTCTGTTATTTCACTTACCTGAGTAGCGCAATTGCGTCTAAATTTACCATCAGCAAGCAAGTAAAAGCGCTTACGTATGATGGAAAAAGACAATCAGCGGCCACTCAATAGCTACAGTCGCAGGCTCACACAGGACGAAACGCAGCCTGCAGCACAAGCCATGCTCTATGGTATTGGCCTTACGGAAGAAGATATGACCAAGGCTCAGGTGGGCATAGTCAGTACAGGCTGGGAGGGCAACACCTGCAATATGCACCTCAACGGACTGGCAGGCTGGGTGAAGGAAAGCGTTTGGGAAAATTCTCTGGTTGGACTCATCTTCAATACCATTGGCGTGAGCGATGGCATCAGCATGGGCACCAGCGGTATGCGCTACAGCCTGCCGAGCCGGGACATCATAGCTGACAGCATAGAAACTGTCGCCGGCGCTCAGTGGTACGATGCCATTGTAGCTGTTACTGGCTGCGATAAAAACATGCCGGGCGCCATGATTGCCATGGCGCGGCTCAATCGGCCCTCTATTTTAGTTTATGGAGGCACCATCAGTCCTGGCTGCCATGCCAACCAAAAACTCGACATCATCTCCGCTTTTGAGGCCCTTGGCCAAAAAAATGCAGGCCAGCTGGATGCTTCCGTCTTCAAACAGATTGTCAAAAGTGCCTGCCCGGGCCCCGGTGCCTGCGGCGGTATGTATACCGCCAATACCATGGCCTCTGCCATTGAAGCTATGGGTATGAGCCTTCCTTTCAACAGCTCTTATCCCGCCAATTTTCCTGAAAAAGAGGCTGACTGCCGCCGTGTGGGAGCCGCCATACGGGTATTGCTCGAGCGCGACATCAAACCCGTCGACATCATGACACGGGAAGCTTTTGAGAATGCGATTACGGTGATCACAGCACTGGGGGGGTCGACCAATGCCGTCCTCCACCTCATTGCCATTGCCAAAGCCATAGGCGTCCCTCTGTCGATTGATGATTTTCAGCGCATCGGCGATAAGACGCCCTTACTAGCAGACCTAAAGCCTAGTGGACGCTATGTCATGGAAGATTTGTACCTCGTAGGAGGTGTGCCCGGCGTCATGAAGCAGCTGCTGAAGGAAGGCTACCTGCATGGGCACTGTATGACCGTTACCGGCAAAACACTGGCCGAAAATCTGGCAGAAGTCCCCTCGCTTCAGGTGGGACAGGATGTAATCAGGCCTGTAGCCAACCCCATCAAAGCGAACGGTCATATTCAGATTCTCTATGGCAACCTCGCCGAAGGCGGGTCGGTTGCCAAAATCACGGGTAAGGAGGGGGAGGTTTTTCAAGGACCAGCACGCGTATTTGACCGCGAAGATGATGTCAATGCCGCCATTGCCACCAATCAGATTCAGGCAGGCGAGGTCATCGTCATCCGTTACTGCGGCCCCCGCGGAGCACCCGGTATGCCCGAAATGCTAAAGCCCACCAGCGCCATTATGGGTGCCGGCCTTGGTAAGTCGGTAGCCCTGATTACCGACGGGCGCTTTTCGGGCGGCACCCATGGGTTTGTTGTGGGGCACATCACGCCCGAAGCCCAAAACGGTGGTCTAATAGGCTTGGTACAGGATGGCGATATCATCACCATCGATACCATCGTACGACAGCTGTCGGTGGACCTCAGCGAAGAAGAAATCAGCAGGCGCCGCCAGTTGTGGAGCGCACCGGCTATACCCGTCACCAACGGAGCGCTGCGCAAATATGCTACCCTCGTCAGCAGCGCCAGCGAAGGCTGCGTTACTGATGAGTCACCGCTGCGCTAAAGCGCTATCCTATTGCATCAATCAGGTACAATACTTTTTGTATGAAGCGACACGAACAAGTATGGTCAGTAGGCACAGAAGTGGCTGACCCCCCTGCGCGGGAGCGCATCACCGGTGCGGAAGCCGTCCTGCGCTGTCTGCTGATGGAAGGAATTGACACTATTTTCGGTTATCCCGGAGGCGCTATCATGCCTGTCTATGATGCCTTGTGGTACTATCAGGACAAGTTGACCCATGTCCTTCCGCGGCATGAGCAAGGTGCCATCCATGCAGCTGAGGGCTATGCCCGGGTGAGCCGCAGGACGGGTGTCTGCATGACCACCTCAGGCCCCGGTGCCACCAACCTACTCACCGGCCTGGGCGATGCGATGCTTGATTCTACCCCGCTGGTATGCATCACCGGGCAGGTGGCCAGTCACCTGCTCGGCAGCGACGCCTTTCAGGAGACGGATGTGATCAATTGTACCATGCCGGTGACCAAGTGGAACTATCAGATTACCACAGCGGAAGAGATCCCCTTTGTATTTGCCAAGGCCTTTTACGTGGCCAACTCGGGTCGGCCCGGGCCGGTAGTCATCGACATTACGAAGGACGCTCAGCTGGCCTCTCTCGATTTTCACTACCAGCGGCAACCCTACATCCGAAGCTATCATCCGCTGCCCAAGATCGACCCCGGTGCCATTGCTGCGGCTGCCGACCTGATCAATCGGGCGGAGCGCCCCATGATTCTGGCAGGCCATGGCATACAGATCAGCGGCGGACAGGAGGTGTTCAGAAAACTGGTAGAAAAAACTGGTATTCCCTGGGCCTGGACCCTGCATGGCATTTCCACCCTGCCATCCGATCATCCGCTTTTTGTGGGTATGCTTGGTATGCACGGCAACTATGGTGCCAACATCAAGCAAAACGAATGTGACCTGCTTATCGCCATTGGTATGCGCTTTGACGACCGGGTGACTGGCCGGCTGAGCAGCTACGCCCGACAGGCAAAAGTCATCCATATTGAGATAGACCCCTCTGAGATTGATAAAAATGTGGTCGCAGATGTGCCTATTCTGGCTGATGCCCGCATGGCGCTGGAGCAGCTCCTGCCACTGGTAGAAGCCCGACAACATGCCGACTGGCTGGCATCTTTCAGGCTTTGCGATGCCGAAGAAAAACGCGTTGTCATTGACAAGGCACTCAGCCCTACCGCATCGGTAGAAATCAGGATGGGCATGGTTGTCGATGAGGTGAGTCGGCAGACCAAAGGCTTGGCTACCGTGGCGACAGACGTCGGGCAGCACCAGATGATGGCTGCACGCTATTACAACTACCAGCGCACCAACCAGTGGGTTTCCTCGGGCGGAGCGGGCACCATGGGCTACGGGCTACCTGCCGCTTTCGGTGCCAAATGGGCGCAGCCCGACAATACGGTGGTTGTCTTTATAGGGGATGGCGGTTTTCAGATGACGCTGCAAGAACTAGGGCTTTGTGCGCAGTGGAAGGTTGGTGTCAAAATTCTCTTGCTCGACAACAACCACCTGGGCATGGTCAGGCAGTGGCAACAGCTGTTTTTTGACAGGCGCTATTCAGCTGTAGAGCTAGAAAACCCTGATTTTGTGACTATTGCCGCAGGCTTTGGCGTGCCGGGCCGCAGCATAAGCCGCCCTGATGAGCTCACAGCAGCGGTTGCAGAGATGCTCGCCAGCGACGGTCCCTGGTTGCTGCATGTACGCGTAGCCAAAGAAGAAAATGTCTTCCCTATGGTACCAGCGGGTGCAGCCGTGGATGAAATTATTCTTGAACCCTAAAAACCGTCGGCACGCCCCTTCTGCCCTGTTTTCCCAATACAAACGCGTATAGCATGCAAGAAGAAAAGTATACCATCACGGTTTTTACCGAAAACCATACGGGATTGCTCAGCAGAGTGGTATCGGTTTTCACCCGGCGCCATATCAACATCGAAAGTCTGACCACGAGTCAGTCCTCGATTCCGGGTATCCATCGGTTCACCATCGTGGCAACGGTCACCGAAGAGATGGTCAAAAAACTAACCGCGCAGCTGGATAAGCAGGTAGATGTGCTCAAGGCCTTTTACTACCCACCCGACGAAATTGTTCATCAGGAGCTGGCACTCTATAAAGTGCCCACGCAGATTTTCAGCAACAGCAATAAGGTTGAGCGACTGATCCGGGACCACAATGCCCGCATCCTGCACATCGAGCCGGAATACATCGTTATTGAAAAGACAGGCCATGAGCATGAGACAGAGGCGCTATTGCACGAACTGCAGGCCTACGGCATCTACGAATTTGTGCGCACGGGCAGAGTAGCTATTGTAAAACCTATGGAAAGACTCAACCAATACCTCCTCTCACTCGAAGAAATGTAAATAATAGGAGTGTGAACATGTAAAAATCTGAGGCGACAACTTAAAATATTGTACTTTTGTGGTGCAAGACTGGTGCTGGTGTAAACATTGCACTATCGTATCCTGTCGCGTCCCAAACCTATCTTTTATCTACCTTCTGCCAAATGATTAATGGCACACACAATATTTTGACAGCTGGCGCTGCCAAAATATTGTGTAGCACGCTTGTTTGCTAATTTTCGCATGATCAGTAACTAAGCACCTTGTTGCGCTGTATCTGGTCTACCCTGAGTGCCGGTTCAGAGTGCTTGCAGCACCCCATCATCACGTTGATATAGCAGAAAAATCAGCCTAGGCTGTATTACAGAATGTCATCACCATGAACATGAACTGTCAACGTGGCTTTAGCGGATCGCTAAGAGAGTACAATTTGCATTTCCGTCTCCTCAGCCGCAAAATAGCGTGGCTCTCGCTTCTCCCTGCCTTGGTTTTGGCAAGCTGTCAGAAAGACCCGGATGAAGCCGTACAGGTAGAAGGCCCGGCTGCACCTGAAGCCTATTCCTATGAAGTGCCCTATGCCTGGAACAGTCTTATGCTCGAGCTTGAGCGCTACCTGCCTGCGCCGATTGCTGCCCGCAACCTGGGCTATATTGGACTGGCAGCTTACGAGGCGGTACAGCCAGGTATGCGCGATGAACATACTTCCGTGGCAGCTGCCTTTCCGGGATT
>JAUMBM010000262.1:0-2594 GCA_032115735.1 Saprospiraceae bacterium | reverse complement strand
TAGAAATTATGACCAGCCCTTCCGACGCTACCAAGCGCAAAATTCACGATCTGCGCATCGCTATCATCTCCCTGCGAAAGCTGGCCGGACCTATGCGCGAGGCCATCAACCGCTTTGCAGGTAGTGAACATGCACTGATAGCGCCTACAACGCCCGTGTTTTTGCGGGATCTGTTCGACCACGCCATCCGGGTCGTCGAACTGGCTGATACTACGCGGGATCTCCTCAACGGTCTGCAGGATCTGTACCTGTCGGAAATCAGTTTCCGCATGAACAACGTCATTCAGCTGCTGACCATCATCAGTACCATCTTCATCCCGCTCACCTTTCTGGCCGGTGTGTACGGCATGAATTTCAAGCACATGCCCGAACTCGAGTGGCCGCACGGCTATTATGGACTGTGGGTAATCATGATTGGCATCGTACTTTTTCAGCTGTATTACTTCCGCCGGCGTCGGTGGCTGTGAGGGTGCTCGCGGCGGTTTTTTGCCGGAAGTCCCAACAGGATATTTTTTCCTCCCGGCAGTAGCTATGCTCCCTCAAGAGCCTTTGCTGTTGATGTCGGCAGAGGTGCCCGGCACACCCATAGCTGTCGATACCCGCTTGCTAAAGGTGAGCCGCATCAGGCGTCCGCCGCAGGCAGCAGCCGGGCCCAGTGAATCCACTCGCTCCAGGAGCCCGGATACAGGCGGGGCTCTCCCAGCCCGGCATGCACCATGGCCAGTATGTTGTGGCAGGCAGAAACCCCTGATCCGCAATAGCATACAGCCTGACTGGCCGGCCGGCCGGCCAGCAGCGACTGATACAACTGCCGGAGCTCCCCGGCGGAGCGAAAGCGGCCTTCCGCCAGATTATGCCCCAGCGGTGCGTTGATGGCCCCGTCAATATGGCCGGCAATGGGGTCTATCGGCTCCTCCTCTCCGCGAAACCGCTCCGGCGAGCGGGCATCGAACAGCAGGAAAGCCGGGTCGTGCCGCAGCAGATCTACACCGGCAGCGTCTACCAGGCTGTCGGGTCTCGGGTGGGGGGCAAAAACAGCAGGCACCGGTACGGGTATAGCCGCATCGGCCGGGCCTCCGGCCGCCAGCCAGGCGGGCCAGCCGCCGTCGAGCACCGCTACCGCTTCGTGCCCCAGCCAGCGCAGCATCCACCACAGGCGGGCCGCAATGGCGCCCGCCTGCGCATCGTATACCACCACCTGCTTGTGCGCATCGATGCCCCAGCTACCCAGTTTTTGCGCCAGCACAGCTACCTCCGGCAAGGGATGGCGGCCGCTGAGGCCGGGCCGCACAGGCCCGCTGAGGTCTTCATCGAGATGCGCATACATAGCGCCCGGAATATGCCCTTGCAGGTAAGCCCCCCGGCCAGCTGCTGTATTGAACAAATCAAAGCGACAGTCGATTACCACATAGTCGGGCCGGGTGTAGCGGTCGCGTAGTTCGGCAGCGCTGATGAGCGTCTTGTGCATGGTAAGCTGTATTTTGTGCGTGAGGATATGCAGCGCCGCGGCCCTGGCCGCCAGGCCATTTTTTTTGTAAAAATATAAAAAAACACGATGGGCAGCTGCCCATCGTGTTTTTCGAAAATAGCAACTATTTTTCCGCAAAAAATCAGGTGCGATTTTCCTTCCACAGCCACAGCAGCATATAGTGCCACAGCAACGCCAGCCCTATGCCCGTTAGGCCGCCGGCCACCACATCTTTCAGAAAATGATGCAGCAGGTACATGCGGGAAAAAGCCGTGAGCACGGCCAGCAGCGCAAAAGAAAGCCCCAGCCACCAGCGGCGCGGCATATTGAGCGCCGCAAAAGTATAGAGCGCAAAAGCGGCCATGGTATGCCCGCTAGGAAAACTGTTGGCCCCCCGCAGCAGCTCCACCCCCTCAATCGGCTGCAGCTGCTGCCAAATGCCGAGTTTACTGAGGTAGGGATAGGGCCGGTCGTGTGCAAACCAGTGCTTGGACACCTGGGCCACTACGGTCACGAGGAAGCCCAGGAGCGGTAGCGTCAAGGCCGACTTCCAGCGATAAAACAGCAGCAGTATAGTCACTGCCAGAAACGCCCAGCCCTCGCCCAAAAGGGTGGCCAACTGGAAAAATTGGTCGGCGAGAGCCGTGCGGTGGGTATTTATCCACAGCAACTCGGCGCCCACGGGCGTGAGCATCAGCCAGACAGCTCCCAGACTGATAAAAAAAGCTGCGGGGATCCAGAAAGCAGTGAAGGCAGCCTGTGAGGCCTGCAGCTCAGACAGCGGCAGATGTCGGGGTCTCAGCATTTTTATTCTTTTTGGCTTCTCTGTACATAGCAATTTTGCCGCGCAGCCGATCTATGAGACCCCACTTGAGCGGACTGTCATTCATGGCTTTGGTGGTGAGCCATAAGCCAATGGGCAACAGGATGATGCATGGGATCCAGGCAGCTACGACCGCCGGCACGATGAACGTCTCTGCAATCTTGCGACAAAAGATTGTCAGCACGATGAAGAGGATGAAAAAGATGATACTCACGAGTATCGGGTAGCCAAAGCCTCCTTTGCGGACGATAGCCCCCATGGGGGCACCGACGAAGACAAAGATGATACACACGACTGCCAGGC
>JAUMBM010000261.1:0-9318 GCA_032115735.1 Saprospiraceae bacterium | reverse complement strand
TGTTCATCCAAATCGGTAAGCCCGGTAGTTACGTCGACCATGAAGACCAGTATATTAGCTTCTTCAATGGCTATCTGCACCTGTGCCCGTATCGCTTTCTCGAAAATGTCATCTGAATCGCGTACAAAGCCACCCGTATCAACGACTGTAAAAGTCTTACCGTTCCAGTAACTGGACCCATAGTGGCGGTCACGTGTGACGCCACTGATATTATCAATGATGGCCTGCCGCTCACCGATCAGGCGATTGAAGAGCGTGGATTTGCCCACGTTTGGCCTGCCGATGATGGCAACAATATTGCTCATGTTATGTATTGCTTCAAAACCACAAAGATAATTGAATTCCCGGATTTTTTCAGCAGCAAGTGTTGTTGTAGGAGTATCAAATGCCATCTGTGCTCAAAAGAAAAAGGAAAAAATCTAAACTTTTTAAGTACCCCTCGGTTTTACAAGGGAGTGTAACTGCTGATCGATGTTTTTTTCTTCAGAAGTTTCATGCAGATTTGAGTGCCGGACACTGGCTTTGCATTGTTCAGACCACACGCTTTTCACTTATTTATCGATGCTTACTTGATCTCCGCCAGGCTTACTTCGCCTGATCGGATTGTATGTTTCTTCGCTAAAAAAAGCACAACAACCAGCTTTAATGGAAGCAAAAAAAGTCTCCGTTTTCCGAAAAGAGCATTTCAATGCTGCCCATCGCCTGCACAACCCTCAGTGGTCGGATGAGCAGAATGCCCGTATATTTGGAAAATGCAACAACGCCAATTACCATGGACATAATTATGAGCTGATTATTCAGGTTACAGGAGCTGTAGATGCTGATACAGGTTATGTAATTGACATGAAAGTGCTCTCCGACTTGATAAAAGAAGAAGTTATTGAGCCTTTCGACCACAAAAACTTAAATCTCGACACCGAAGAATTCAGCCAGCTAAACCCGTCTGCGGAAAATATCGCGATCGTTATCTATGAAAAATTGCGGAAAAAGCTGAACACATCGCTGTCTTTAAAAATTCGTCTATATGAAACAGAAAGGAATTTCGTTGAGTACCCTGCGGGCGCATAATACCCGTTTTGTGGTAAACGACGATGCTATAGGGGAGGATCATGTGGGTACATCTGCCAATACACCGCTTCGGTCCGATGCTTTCGACATGAGCAATGAAGATAAGAAAGCGGTGATTGCCTCGCATTTCCGTGCCATCATGGAGACGCTGGGTTTGGATTTGACGGATGACTCGCTCAAGGGCACGCCCGACAGGGTTGCTAAGATGTATATCGAGGAAATTTTTTCGGGTCTTGATCCTGCCAATCGCCCTGCAGCTACGCTTTTCGAGAATGCCTACAACTATGAGGGCATGCTGGTGGAAAAAGATATTTCTTTCTTTTCCAATTGCGAGCATCATTTTGTGCCCATTTATGGCAAAGCACATGTCGCTTATTTTTCCAGTGGAAAAGTAATCGGGCTGTCCAAGCTCAACCGTATCGTGCAGTACTTTGCCAAGCGGCCACAGGTGCAGGAGCGCCTGACCATCCAGATAGCCAATGAGCTTGCCGAGGTGCTTGAAACGCCGAGCGTAGCGGTGTTGATTGATGCCCGCCACATGTGTGTGTCTTCCCGTGGCGTCAATGACATCTCCTCCAGTACAGTCACTTCCTACTTTGGCGGTGCCTTTGAAGATGAGCATGTCCGTGAAGAGTTCCTGCGCTATGTATCCTTGTCAAAAGGCAACGTAAGCTAGTCGGCCAACAGCTCAAATTCCGTGCGGCGATTGATAGCCCGAGATTCCTGGCTGTCATTGGCCACTAGCGGGCGGCTTTCGCCGTAGCCCTTGTATTGCAGCCTTCGGGCAGCGATACCATAGGTGAGTAGTTGCTCGTAAACTGCTTTTGCTCGCTGCTCGCTGAGTTGAAGGTTGCTGTCAGTTGCACCGACATCATCGGTATGTCCGTTAATTTGTATGCGGAGCTGTGGATTTTGCTGCAGTAAGTTTGCCAGCTGCTGTATCTCTGCCAGAGCTGCGGGCAGCAGTCTGGATGAACCTGTTTCAAAGAGAACATTTTTGAGCACTACTGGCTGGCCGGGCTTGTGGGTCTGGGTTACGTTCCCCAGCGCTTGCAATCTGATGTCCAGCGAAAAGGGTTTTTCAAAACTGTGCTCATCGCTCAATTCGAAGCGATCAGAATAAAAGAGGTAGCCATCGGCAGTCGCGTGGAAAGCATAGTTTTGACCACCGGGTATGACGAGCAGAAATTCTCCGCTTTCGTTGGTTCTGATCTCGTAGGTAGCCTGCAGGCTGCCATCACCAAAGATCGCCACTTTAGCGGCGTCTATAGGTTTGTCATCGGTGGTAGTCACCTTCCCCCGCACATAGGTACAAGCTGAAGGGCGCAATGGTTCGGGTATGCTGAATGCATAGATATCTGTCTGCTTTCCCTGTGCCTGTTGGCCTGCATCAAAACTGAAGTAGGCTGTTTGTCCCGACAAATCAATAAACAGCCCGCCTTCATTGTTGGGTGTGTTGATGGGATAACCGAGATTGACCGGTCGTCCCCATTTGCCTTGCTTATTGCGGCGGCTGACAAAGAGGTCACTTCTTCCCATACCCGGGTGTCCGTCGGACATAAAGTAGAGCGATCGGCCATCGGGATGTATGAAGGGTGCTTGCTCATTGCCGGAAGTATTAATACTATCGCCCAGATTTTCTACCCTTGCCCATTGGCCACTGCTGTCCTGAAGTGCTACCCACAGGTCGCGGCCCCCCTTACCACCACTTCTTTCACTCGCAAAAAAGAGCTGGCGGCCATCGGCCGACAAACTTGGCTGCGAGTCCCAGGCCGTTGAATTGACAATACCCCCCAGATTAACAGCCGCTGTCCATTGATCGCCCTGCTGGTAGCTTTGGTACAAATCGCAGCTTCCAAAAGCATCCCGCCGGCCACAGGCAGTAAAAATAATTTGTCGGCCATCGGCAGCCACCGTGTGAGCGCCTTCATTGAGCGGAGTGTTGACCCCTGCCAGAGGCTGCCCTTTGCTCCAGCTGCCGTCGGCCTTGCGCCGGCTGTAATAAAAATCCTCACTGTCTGTATACCGGGCTGTATAGATGAGATAATTGCCATCAACCGTAAGTACAGGCAGGTATTCCGGCGCACGGGTATTGATGCTGTCGCTCAGGGAGTACGGAGCAAAAGGCAGTGGATTCTTGACAGCCTCAGCAGCAAACTCACAATTAAGGAGGTAGGCGGCAGCTTTTTCTCTTAGCACGGCTCTTCCGCCAGGTGCAGCCAGAAACTGGCGGAAATGCGCCGCCGACTCGTCAAATTTTTCCAGCCGCAGCTCAGTCACGGCCAATTGGTAAATGGCTGCGAGGTTGTAGGCGGGATCCAGCCTGAGCACTTTTTCATAGGCGGCTTCCGATTCGCGGAACATACCCATATCATGGTAAATGCCACCGAGCAGCAGCCAGCCATCAATCAGGGATGTATCCATCATGACCAGTTGATTAGCCAGCCGCATGGCGTCATTGAGCCGTTCCTCATCCACGGCAACACGCGTCTCCGCATATAACCTGGCAGACCGCCCGCTGAGTTTGGCCACGGTATTATAGGATTGTGCCTGCAGACCAAATAAAACAAGTAGTAGCGCAATCGCGAGCGTACTGCAGCGGCGTCCGTAAAAAAGAAAGGATTGCATAGTCTAGTGTTAAAGTGCCTGACGATGATTCAGGACTTGTTGCCAGTTGCCCCAACCTGCGCTATTGCATTTTTAAAGCAGTATAGCCAATGCTGCAGGACTGACAATAAGGAACAAGCCCACGGAAAAGGTCGTTTGGCGCCCGGTAAAAGAGTACCATACCGACCTTTATAACGCAAAAAAGAAGGCACTCGTATGCAGTGTCTGCTGTTCAAACAAACCCGACAGAAAGTAGGTACACGTCCGCAGCACGGACATCAGCTTACATAAGCTTATCAATCTCTTCCTTGATGAAACTCCCCAGCGCTCGCACATAATTTTTGGAAAAATCAAAGCTGATACCGACGGTTGCGTACACCTCCCCAATAGGGCGGGTATATCCCAGCCGAAGTGCTGCCATATAGCGCTCCAGAGTCGCTACGGGATCCTCCCGGTATTGCTTCCAGATGGCTATAGCCCCCAGCTGTGCCATACCATACTCGATGTAGTAGAAAGGCACTTCAAAAAGATGCAACTGCTTATGCCACAAGTGGGCAGCATATTCTTCAAGACCGGAGTGATCTACCAGGCCGGATTTGAACTCAGAGAAGATGTCCATCCAGGCCTTTCTGCGCTCCGCGCGGGTGTGTTGCGGATGCGTATAGATCCAATGCTGAAACTTATCGATAGTCGCAATCCAGGGCAGTACCTTAAGCGAAGTTTCAAGCTGGTGTAACTTGGCGCGCCGCAGAGAGGCCTCATCAGGGAAGAACACATGCCAGTGATCCATGGAAATCAGCTCCATGGTCATAGCTGCCAGCTCAGCAATCTCTGACGGCATTTTTTTGGAAGCACTCAGCCGCAGATGGCGCGACAGGTAAGCGTGAACCGCGTGGCCGCATTCGTGCAGCAGCGTGCGCATATCGCCCACCGACTGGGTAGCATTCATGAAAATAAACGGAATGCCCGACTGCAAAAGAGGCATATTGTAGCCGCCGGGCCGTTTGCCGGGGCGTGAGGCGAGATCCAGCCGCTTCATGTCGCGCATGGTCGTGAGCACTTCTTCGAAAAGCGGATGTATGTCACCCAGACAGGCTATCGTCTTTTCCAGCAGCTCATCTACGTCGCTGAAAGGGCGCAGGGGGCTGTCGTGAAAAATGTCGACATGCAAGTCCCAAGGCCGCAGCTGCGGCACTTGTAGTGCCTGCTGCCGTTTTTGCAGCAGATCGTCCAGCAGCGGCAAAATCTCACCGGCTATGGAATCGTGGAAATGCAGACAATCTTCTATAGAGTAATCAAAGCGACCCAACGAACGGAAGCGATAGTCGCGAAAATTGGCAAAACCCGCATTGAGAGCAATAGCATGCCGCTTTTCGAGCAACTGATCAAACAACGACTCCAGATGGTCAGCATCCTGCAGGATACGGCGGTTGATGGTATGATAGACCGTTTCCCGGTACTGGCGGTCAGACTCCTCGAGCAAAGTACCTGCCTTCTGCAGCGTCATTTGAACCCCGTCAACCCCCACCGTCATATCAGAAAATATCTTTCCATGCTCCTTGCTGAGCAATTGCACAGCCGTACCGAGTTCGATATTTTCTTCGCGGAACAACTCCACCGCATTGCGCACCCCGCGAATGTAGATGCCATACTGGACAGGATCGAGGGCGTCCGTGAAGGGGCACTCAATAAAATATTTGTTTAGCAGGTGATCATATTCACTAATATGAGGAGACAACTCCTCCACCGAACGCTGGTAGGCTTCCAGCGCCTTTTCGTCCGTACTATCAATAGTGATGCGGATATACAGCCAGGCAAAAGCCTCGCTCACGAAGGCATCGAGCTCGCTGCGGTCGAGCAGCCATTGTTCCAGGCCGGCAACATGATCAATGTGACGCCCCAGCAACTCATCGTAGTAAGGACGAAGCTGCTGCCAGGAGGTCAGTTGCATACGGCGGGGGAGGTAAGCTCGCGGTTTTCGCCGCGGCATGGACGTTGCTTTCATGAGCCTTTCATTATTCAATCGGTTCGCGGGTCGGGACACAGTCCATGAGCGGGCTGCGTCCCGGCCTTATCTTTTGGTCGTGTTTACGCTTCTTCGTCAGCAGCAGCTTCACTCGTCAGGGCTCCTTTGGCATGTAGGAAAGTAAACCACTTGATTACTTTCTTTACATCTCCGGCATGCACACGATCCTGGTCGTAGTTGGGAAGTATACTGCCAAAGTAAGCAAACAGTTGCTCGCTCGATACATCGGCAGCTACAACAGGCGTCTCCGCCATGGCTGCGAGCATTAGCTCAAATACCTTCTTCAGTTCAATCGATTCACCGTCGTCAGTGAAGATGGCCAGTGATTCCAGCGGAGTAAACTGGTATTGCCGCGATGCCGCAAACCTCCGCTTTCCATTATCCATATCTTCAATGATTAACCCATTTGACCGATTGCCGATGACACGGTAGAGACCGGACATTCCGGTGACTGATACAATCTTTTCCAGATTCATAAATTAACAATAACTTTAATTGAGCGCAAAGCTACAAATTAAAGACTATTGCAAGCGATTGGAAGGGAATCTTTGAACGATTCAAACAGATGTGATAAGTAGACAACTCTTCAAAGCCGCTATAAAGGTAAGATTTTTTTTCTATATGTTCCAATAGCTGAGCACGAATTATTTTGTAGTCAACCCAAAACGTGCTTTTTAACTGGCTGAAAAATAGGGGATCCTGCTGATTAGAGAGTCTTCGGCGGGCATGAGCGCGTATCCTGCATGTTCTGCCGGGGGCAAAAATGACTAAAAAAGCACTCAGAGATCGGCAGCGACAGGTATTTCTTTCCGTATGCTGAAGGTAAAAATGGCCCCTCTGCCCGGAGTCGAAGACACATTGATTTCTCCGCCATGCAGCTCTACAATTTTCTTACACAGCGCCAGGCCAATGCCTGTACCGCTGTAATCGCTGGTGGGGTGTAGCTTTTTAAACAATAAAAAGATGGTTTCATGAAATTCCGGGGCGATGCCGATACCGTTGTCTGCCACTGTAAAATGCCAGTAGTCGGCCGACTCGCGGCAGCTTATGTCAATATGGGGTCTTTCCTGTGGTGGTCCAAATTTGATACCATTGACAATCAGGTTCATAAATAGTTGGTGCAACTGGGTGTAGCTGCCCCGGATGGTCAGGGGCAGGTTGTGGTAGCTGATGCAGGCATTTTTGTCGACCACGTAGCGCGTAATCATTTTCTCAATATCCGCCATCAGCAGCTGCATATTGACCTCTGCGGCGGTTTGCTTCTCGGTATTGACGCGCGAGTACAGTAGCAGGTCTTCAATGAGATCGTTGAGCTGGTTGGCCCCATGGGCAATGAAGTACAGATATTGCCGGGCTTCTTCGTCCAGCTGTTGGCCCAGTTTTTTTTCAAGCAATTGTGCGAAAGTCCGTATCGTGCGCAAGGGCTCACGGAGGTCGTGGCTGGCGATGTAGGCAAAATTTTCGAGCTCCAGATTAGAGTCTATATAGGCCTGCAGCTTTTTGTTCTGCACATCCAGCTCCTGCAGCTGTTGCTGTATAGCTTGTTCTGCATTTTTAGCCTGCGTCAAATTGCGAAGTACAACCATGATTTCTGTAGGTTCCAGCGCGAGTATGCGGGCTTCAAAGTACAGGAGGCGGGGTGGTCGGGGCCATACGAACTCAAACTGCCTGAGTTCGGCCAGTTCAGCTACAGCCTGGGTGATATTGAAGCGGATGCCTTGTGCAACAGGTGGGGGCATCCAATTCCACAGGTAGGTATATTTGATTTGCTCAAGTTTGATATCAAGGGGGTCCAGCTCGTGGGCGGGGGCAAAGGCATCCATGACAAATCCCTGCTCGTTGACCAGCAGCTTGATATCAGGTAGTGCCTTCATGATAGCGCGCAGTCTGTCGTGTCCGCGATTGATCATGCTCACCGGATCGGAGGGGCCGTTGATTTCTGTTGCCAGTACGATGGTCAGTCGGTGGCTGCCATCGGTATTCCACAGCGGATAGATGGTGTTGCGCAGCCAGCGCGAGCGGCCGTCGCGCAGATAGTAACATTCCTCCTGGGAAAAGCAGAGCGTCCTGAGCCGGTAGGCCAATTCCAATTGCCGGCGGGCAGGGCCGTAGTTGGCCGACAGGACGGCCGTCCAGAGGCTTTTCCCCAGGAGGTCAGCGGCATTTACGTCCAGCAGGTTGCAGAATTGCTGGTTGGCATAGACAATGTGGCTGCTGCTGTCGAGATAGTAAATGCCGAGCATATCACCTTCCTGGATGAGCCGCAGCAGCTCTTCCTGATCGGGCCAGTCATCGCCATACGGAGGTAGGTGTGCTTCCATACAGTCCCTAGTTTACGGCTTGTTCAACCAGGCTGGGCGTCTCAATAGCCAGCTTTTTGCCCAGGGCTGCAAAGGCTTCGGCTGCTGCGGGGCTGGCAAAAGCCGGCAGCTTATGGCCTTCGGCCGCCCAGCTGCTCAGAAGGGAGCAGTAAACATTCTGGCTCTGCCACCGCTCGATCTGCAGCCCCAGTTCTTCGAGCAAATCCAGCAGCCGGTTGATGCGCCTGAGCCTGCTCTCCTCGATGAGGCCGCTGCCTTCCTGCAGGCTGCGCATCTCCTGATAGAGTCGCTCGCCGGCAGCCAGCTGCAGGGCTTCTGCGTCGGTCAGCGTGATTTTCCATTTGCCAAACTCAGTGGCCAGCCGCCTCGCCTCGCGCTGGGGCAGCGCCGGATCTTTGATAAATTCGTGCAGGTCGCGGTTGAGCACAAAGCTGATGGCCGACAGATACGGCTGTGGCAACGGTATCGCAGCCTTCTGCATGCTGGTCATCAGCTGGTAGTTATCGTTGACAATATGTCGGAAGACAACCTCCACCTGCTGAAGGCTGGCATCGGTAAGCTGCCGCAAAACTTTTCGCTGTTCGTCGTGAAAAAGATGCGACAGGCTGTACTGCCGATCGCCCAGGTGGTGCTGCATAACGCCAAAGACCAGCCCGAGATCAGATGCCCGAAAGGCCTCTGACAGCTCCGCCGCAAATGCCTGATACTGGCCGGGGGTAAAATCGTCGCTTATCTTGCCGATGACATTCTGCTGGCCGAGGTGCAGGGCTGCGAAAGTATACCGGCGACGACTCAGGGTAAGCTTTGATCGTGTACTTATCCGGCCCGCAACCAGCTGGAAGCCTCCCGCCTCCCACTTGTCGAAGGCGTCGCACAGTAGCTGATAGTTGAAAATGTCGAGCTGCTCGGTGGCAGGCTCAAACAGAGACGCGACCGCGTAGTGCATGGCTACCCGCTCAAGGTCAATGCGGGCGGGCATGACCGTTTGCAGGTAGGGCTCCGCCCCATGGGCATATACATTGCTCGGGCAGGCGCTGAGCTTTTCCAGAAAAGGCTCGTGCAGCGATACCCCCTGCAGCTGCTGCGCATAATACAGCGCCCGATTGGCATACTGCAGTATCTGCATCGTTTCTATGCCCGAGATTTCATCAAAAAACCAGCCACAGGAGGTATACATCAGCAGGCAGTGCCGCTGCATTTCCAACAGCCGCAGCAGCCGCGTCCGGCTCTCTTCCTCGCGGGCCGCCGCAGGGGCATAGCGGGCGAGAAACCGGTCTATACTTTCGGGTGATCGGT
>JAUMBM010000260.1:316-3253 GCA_032115735.1 Saprospiraceae bacterium | reverse complement strand
GACTGGAGCAGATAAAGCCCGGCCTGCCGGAGGGAGTAACCATTACGCCTTTTCTCGACCGCGACCAATTGGTGAAGAGAACTATTGCTACGGTCGAGAAAAACCTGATTGAGGGGGCGCTGATCGTCATCTTTGTATTGGTATTGCTGGTGGGTAATCTGCGGGCAGGGCTCATCATCGCTTCGGTCATCCCGCTCGCTATGTTGTTCGCCATCAGTATGATGCGCCTCACAGGTGTGAGTGCCAACCTGATGTCGCTGGGAGCCATCGACTTCGGACTGGTCATCGACGGGGCGGTCATCGTGGTGGAGGCTACGCTTCATTTTTTACACCAGCTGCTGGCCCAGCGGCAGGCCGGACAGGCCGTCCCGCTAAACACAATCAGGCTCTCCAAAGACGAAATGGATGCGGCAGTAGAAAAGGCTTCCTCGGGCATTATGCGATCTTCAGTCTTTGGGGTAATCATTATCCTGATCGTCTACCTGCCCATACTCGCGCTGACGGGTACCGAAGGAAAAATGTTTAAGCCCATGGCCGAAACGGTTTCCTTTGCGCTGATCGGCGCACTCATCCTGTCAGTTACGTATGTGCCCGCCATGTCCGCCTGGGCGCTCAGTCGCACCATTAGCGATAAGGAAACGCTGGCCGACCGTATCATCAACGCAGTCAAGCGTATGTACCTGCCAACCCTGCGCTGGGTGCTGGTGTGGAAAAAGCTCACCCTCGGCAGTACGTTGCTGGTGACCGTCATCGCTTTTGCGCTCTTCCTGCGCATGGGGGGCGAGTTTATTCCTACGCTGGATGAGGGGGATATCATGATGCACGGGTTCTGTCAGCCGGGGACTTCACTTACGCAAACAATAGAGAACCACAGGAAAGTGCAACAGGTAATCCTTCGCAATTTCCCCGATGAGGTAGAGCAGGTGATTTCCAAAATCGGTACGGCCGAAATTCCTACCGATCCTATGGCTCCAGAAACAGCCGACAATATTATCCTGCTGAAACCTAAGGACCAGTGGACCAAAACAAAGGATAAAGAAACGCTGGTCGGCCTGATTGAGGAGAAGGTCGTCGAAGTGCCGGGTATGGCTTTCGAATTTACCCAGCCAATCAAAATGCGCTTCGATGAGATGATGACAGGGGTCAGAAGTGATATCGCGGTCAAAATTTTTGGCGACAATCTCGATACCCTGCTGCGGATAGGCAATCGCGTGGCCCACCTGATGGAGAGTGTCGAGGGGCTGGTGGATCTCAAAGTAGAGCAGATCGAAGGTTTGCCACAGATCGTCGTGCGCTACGATTATGCCAAAATTGCACTCCACGGGCTGCACATCAAAGACGTCAATGCTGCCCTGCGTACAGCTTTTGCAGGCGCTACCGCGGGCTATTTTTTCGAAGAACAGCGGCGGTTTGAATTGGTGGTGCGTCTCGACCGACAGCATCGTACCGACATTCGGGACGTCCGCCAACTGCCTGTCTCTACACCCGCTGGCAAAATTGTTCCGCTGCAGGAACTGGCCAGTGTTGAATACCGCCTCGGAGCTGCCCAGATAAGCCGCGATGATGGCCGCCGGCGGATTGTGGTGAGTGCCAACCTGCGGGGAAGGGATGTCGAAAGTGCTATCAAGGAGCTGGAGATCGTGCTAAAGGAAAAACTCCGCTTGCCGGAAGGCTATTACTACAGCTTCGGCGGCCAGTTTCAGAATCTCGAGGCGGCCAAGGCAAGGCTGTCCGTTGCTGTGCCGGCTGCACTGGTTCTCATTTTTATCCTGCTCTATTTTGCCTTCAACTCACTGAAAGAGTCCATCCTGATTTTTACCGCCATACCGCTCTCCGCCGTTGGCGGGGTATTCGCTCTGCTGCTGCGCGATATGCCTTTCAGCATTTCGGCAGGGGTTGGCTTTATCGCGCTCTTCGGGGTGGCAGTGCTCAATGGCATCGTGCTCATCAGCTACTTCAACCAGCTTGAACGGGAGGGGGTAGGCAATACCTACCAGCGAATCATTGAGGGAGCTTCTGTCCGCCTGCGACCAGTACTGATGACCGCCGCGGTAGCATCCATGGGCTTCCTGCCGATGGCATTGTCGACAGGAGCGGGTGCTGAGGTGCAGCAGCCGCTGGCGACGGTGGTGGTGGGCGGCCTGATCACGTCTACCTTGCTTACGCTGGTAGTGTTGCCGGTATTGTATGCGCTCTTCTTCCGGGATGAAAAGCATGCACTGCCCGAGACCGATTCATAAAAGCATGTCCGGCCATGATCAGAGACAAAACAGCATGTTTTGGCGATTGTCGCGCCTCATAAAGTAACATGGCCTGTGCTGTGAGGCTTACAAGAGGTGAAAACCTGCAAAATACCATTGGGGTCTTGGAGAAAAAATCCCGGTCAGGCGCCAAAGAACAGATGATTTGATTTTCAATATATACTTTGAATATCAGTAAGTTATGAAAAAAATAGCTTTATGGATAGTTGTCCTCTTCACGGCTCAGTGGCTGTCAGCACAGCGTTTGCTGACGGAAGCCGAAGCCATCGAACTGGTGGTGGAGAGGCACCCGCTGCTGGCAGCGACGGAGGGCAACCTGCGCCAGCAGCAACTGCTGGCCACAGCCCGGCCAGCTTGGGAGTCACTGCAGGCCTTCCACAACATCACGGCCGATCCGGACTACGGACTCTTCGGTACGGTAGCGCTGGGGGTACAGCAGACGTTGCCGTCTGCCAGGGTTACGCAGGCAAATCGCGGCCTGGCAAGCAGCCGGATGGGGCAGTTGCAGGCACAGAAACAGGTCGACAGGCATACGGTGGTGCGCCAGGTGCGTGAGCTCTATCATCACCTTAGTTTTCTGGAAGCCAGAGCCGGGCAGTTGAGGATACTCGACAGCCTGTACAGCCGGCTGGGAAATATTGCGCAGCAGCGACTCCTTACAGGTGAATCGACGAGG
>JAUMBM010000260.1:0-306 GCA_032115735.1 Saprospiraceae bacterium | reverse complement strand
AGCAGCTTTTACTGCAGGATAAGGCGCAGCAATTGCGGCTGGCACTGGAGACGGTTCAGCACGAAATTCAGTATGATTATTACGTGCTCAACCAACTGCTGGGGCTCGAGCAGCCTTTCACCCCGGCCGTAAGCCCTCTGCCGGATGTGCGTTTTTCGCTGGCCGACACCAGTCTGCTGCAGCGTGCCGCTATGGCGGCGCTGGCCAGCAGCGGCCTCGCTATGGCGCAGGCCGAGGTGGCAGTAGTTAAAGCGGAGTATGCCCCCCGCGTGTTCGCGGGCTTGTCGGGGCAGTATGTGCCTACCG
>JAUMBM010000259.1:0-3926 GCA_032115735.1 Saprospiraceae bacterium | reverse complement strand
CGCTGCTCTGCCTTTAGCATGAGCATATTGTTGTAAACACTCAACATATTGGCTGTGTCGATCGGATCTCCGTATCTGCGCAGGTGGCCATACTGAATTTCCTCCATAGCAACCATCATCTTTTCCGCTTTATCGAATTCGCCCATGACCAGCCAAACGGATCCCAGGTTGAAATAACCTGCTGCCAATGCAACGGAATCGTGCATTGATCGCGCCAAATCAACGTGGCGTGCGAAGAAGTCTGCAGCGATATCATTATTGCCAGTATTCAGGAATATTTCGCCTGCAGTGGCATACACTTCATACATCCAATAGGAGGGAGTACTCTTTTCAGCATATTCAACAGCTTTCAGTGAATATCCGGCAGCATCCACATAGTTTTCGAGTGTTGCTGCCTGTGCGAGCTTCAGATAAAGTACGGCTCTGGCGGAATCTGTTTTCGCTGCCGGAATAGCTTTTAACACTGCTGCTATGGTTGCGGGGTTCTCAACCTGTGAAACCGCTTCATTTTTACCCGACAAAAGTACCAGCAATAATAAGCCAATGACCCGCCAGTACATTACATGCCTTTTAGTATTCATTGTAAACGTAGAACGGTGTTAGTAAAAGTAGTGAATAGTAATGAGGGCGGGGAAAATACCTTAGCAAGGTAGAAATAATAACGAACATCACCTATATATATTCATCATCGATGGACTCTTTTATGCAATTATTGTATAATTTGCGTCAGTACGAGAAGCTAAATATTGTCACTGATTTTTCAATTTGACAATTTATACTACCTGTCCATCCATTGATTAAAAAGCTACACCATGACAGATCTTCGACCAGCTATTGTCACTGCCGTATTGTTATTTACCACCTACTTAGGATCACTTTTTGGACAATCCATCCCGGCCGTCTACGACCGATTGCAGTACGCTGCCGACAGCAGTCTGCTGCTGACGCTGCCAGATGGCAGCAGCCAGCAGCTGTCTCGGCGCGAGGCTCGTTTTACCCTCTCGGGCGTAAGCCCACGCGTGGAGGCTGCAGGGGACGGGCTGCGGATGCATTTTTCTGCACGCCGCCTGCGCAACGGCCGCATCACCTACGGCCTCATCCCCTACGGGCAGCATACTTATCCGACGGCCGTACTGCGTTTTACGGCTGCCATTGACAGCAGCGGCCGTGCATTACTCAACATCCGCAACGACCTGCGCGAAGGCTATGACCATACGGGCTGGCAGGCCAGCGGCTATGGTGTCATCGGCTATCGGCTTACGGATGCGCAGGGGGTGATCGTTTATGAAGGCAAACAGGCTTTTGAGCTAGCCGATGATGTTTTTTCGCCTCTGCCCACCCTGCTCCGGGGGCCATTTGTGGCGAATGTCACTGCCAACAGTGCTGTCATCTGGTATGAAACTTCGGTTCCTGTATCCTCGCAACTTTCGCTCAGCGATGGCCGCAGCTTTGGCGGCGGCCAGCCGGTCAGCCGTCACGAGCTTCAGCTCGACGGGCTGCTTCCCGGGCGGCGATACGACTACAGCGTCAGCTGTGGCCGCACCCGCGTTCGCTATCATTTTCATACAGCCCCGGCCGATGGGGAGCAGGTGCCTTTTACCCTTGCTTATGCCAGCGACTCCCGCTCCGGCTATGGCGGCGGAGAGCGCAGTCTGGGAGGTACCAACACGCAGATTATGACGCGGATTGCGGCGCTGAGCCGCCGCGAAGGAGCTGCCTTTGTGCAATTTACGGGTGATTTGGTCGATGGCTACCTGAGTCAACCCGATGAGATGCGGCTGCAGCTCACCAACTGGATACATGCGGTGGAGCCTTACTGGCACTATATGCCTTTTTATGTAGGTATGGGTAATCACGAAGCACTGGGCTGGGCCACGGCTGAAGGCCGTACGGTCGTTGATGGTTTCCCTTGGGAGAGCCATGCTGCTGAGGCTATTTTTGCCGAGCGTTTTGTCAATCCGCTCAATGGGCCGGAGAGTGAAGATGGTGCTGTCTACGATCCCCGGCCGGACGTGGCGGGTGATTTCCCTTCTTATAAAGAGAATGTGTATTATTATACCTATGGCAACGCTGCCATGGTTGTCCTCAACAGCAATTACTGGTTTGCCCCGGGGCTGCGCCGGGCGCCCTATATTGGCGGCAATCTGCACGGTTATCTGATGGATCAACAGATGGCATGGCTGCAACAGACCCTTGCGCGACTCGAAAATGACCCGGGGATTGACCATGTTTTTGTGACCCTGCACACCCCGCCTTTTCCCAATGGCGGCCATAGGGGCGATTGTATGTGGTATGACGGTAATAACCAACCGCGGCCGCATATAGCAGGCCAGCCCGTGGCGAAAGGCATTATCGAGCGTCGCGATGACTTCCTGCAGTTGCTCGCCAACGAGTCGTCCAAAGTGGTAGCCGTCATGGCGGGTGACGAGCACAACTACAACCGCATGCGCATCGACGATACCACCCCACGCTATCCTGACGCTTGGGATAAACCGCGGCTCAGCCTGCAACGATCTTTCTGGCAGATTATAAACGGAGCGGCCGGGGCTCCTTTTTATGCCCAGCAACAGGCGCCCTGGTCGGCGGCTGTGGAGGGTTTTACGGTACAGAACGCACTCTGCCTGTTTGATGTAGATGGTAAAAGCGTGATGCTCAGGGTCATCAATCCCGATACACTGGAGGAGATTGACCGCGCCCGGCTTCGTTGATGCCCGCCTGCCAGGCCTGCCAGTCGGCGGCGGTATCTATGTCAGACAGCGTTGGTAGCAGGCCACAGCTGCCTCCGAGCGCCTGTATGCGCCCGAGGGTGGCTTGCAGCACGGTGGGGGTACTCCAGGTGATATTTTCGAAAACCGCTGCCGCCGGCTGTCGCATGCCGATCAAGTAGTAGCCGCCGTCGGCGGCAGGGCCCAGCACGAAATCGTGGGCATCGAGCAGGTCGAAGGCCTGCGTCAGTATGCCTGCTGTAAGACCGGGGATGTCACTGCCGATGAGCACCGCCCGCTCTGCCCCGGCCAGTGCCTGGCCAAGGGCGTGCGCCATACGGGCGCCCAGGTCGCTGCCCTGCTGCAGGTGTTTGCTGAAAAAGGCCACCGGCCACTCGTCCGGCTCGTCGATAGTGTCGCTGTAAAAAAGCAGGCGCTCCGCCGCACAGGCCAGCGCCTGTGTGCGGGTATGCGCCAGCAGTTGCCGATAGATTGACAGCGCCTGCTCATTGCCCAGATCAGCCGCGAGGCGGGTCTTGACCCGGCCGTACACAGGATTTTTTATGAAAATGACCAGCCGCCGCTGGCTTGTATCTTCAGCCATCTCTTAAGGTAATGGTTTTTGCGCCAGCAGCCGCACCACATCGGCCCGGCCGATATGGTAAGGGCCTTCCGCAAGCTCCGTCGTAGCCGTCTCCAGCAACTGGATCTCCAGCCCCTCGAAATCGGCCGCCAGCAGCTCGGGCGTGTAGAGAAGATCGAGTGTGCGCGGCCCGCCGGACGTATTGCCCAACTGCAAAGGATTGAACGCCTCTATGATGAGACGCCCCCCCGGCTTGAGTGCCGCCACAACCTGTCGGTGTACATAAGTGCGCAGGACAGCCGGCAGGTGGACGAAAATCAAAGCCACCGCATCGTATACCTCACTACCATAGGCGTAATCAGCTGCATCAGCTACGGTATAGTCGACCGCTACCCCCTGCTCTTGTGCCAGTCGGTGACATTTTTCCCGCCCCGAGGCGCTAAAATCAAATGCGGTGACGCGCCAGCCCCGGCTGGCGGCGAAAACGGCATTGCGCCCTTCCCCTTCGCAGGGAAGTAGCAGGCGGCCGCCGGCAGGCGCTGCGCCAAGCTGGCGGGCAAAAAACTCATTCGGCGCTTTGCCGTAGGCGTAGACCTCCTCGGCATAGCGCTCGTCCCAAAAGGATTGCATATTCTTTG
>JAUMBM010000258.1:0-2890 GCA_032115735.1 Saprospiraceae bacterium | reverse complement strand
TTCACATAGCCGTTGAAGATAACCATGGATCTCGTATGACGGGTCCACACGTGAGAGCGCATACACAATGGGTAGCTCCCCTGCCCCCCGCCAGGCAGGCACAAAGCCATTTATCGACCACCCCTGACTGGCACCATTTTAAGCCCTCTACGGGTTGCGCGGGTCTGCAGATACGCAGCCCCCACTGGGGACTGGAAATTCTGGGAGGTCCCCTGGCCGCTTATCAGGGCTTGTCGGCACGCACACAGGAGCAGGAAAGTTACTTATCTATGCGTAAAGCCACGGAAAGAAATCGCTTTTCATTAGGCACCCAGTTCCGGCTCCTCTACCAAATGCCCGCCGGCCTCCGGCTGCGACTGGGGGTACAGTATCTCCATGTAAATCAGCTTTTTACTTATGAAAATCCCGACATCATGGAGATCCGCATTGTCCCGCAACTCGGTAATAATGGCGAGATCATCGGATCAGACACGATATACACACCCGTACTGCACCACACCAACAACCGGTATCAGTGGGTTAATATCCCGCTATTGATCGGGTATGAGTTCAAAAAAAACAAGCTCCGCTTAGGCGCTTTGGTTGGTCCTGTCTTCAACCTTCGTTTCGATGCTACCGGCGAGATGATTGCACCTGACAGCAGGCTGCCGGCAACTTTTGGCAACAAAGGAGAATCGGTAACTATACCGGCTTATCGCACGCATGCGGGTATTGGCTGGTATGGTGGCATCAATGCTTCTATCAATATATACGGTCGGTACAGTCTGTTTACGGAAGCCTCCGTACAGCGTTTTCAGCGATCACTTACGGTTGCTGACTACCCGCTTACCCATCAGCCCTGGATAGGAAGTATGTTGCTGGGGTTGCGCACCCGGCTTTGAGGGCAGCTATTTTGTAAACAAGCCGGCTACTGATTCACTCGTTGCGCAGATGAGCTGTCGGTATATTGCAATAGTTCAATACGGGCAAAAGTTCGGCTGTCTCCCCGGATAATCGGCCAAGCAAAAATAATCCACGCGCTCCTGCACTGCCGGTGGCAGCATTTAGCAGGCAGTCGATTTGGTCGGGTGATAAGGAAGGGTATTGCTGCCGCAGTTTCTGTCCCGTTTGCCTGCGATATTTTTCCATCAACGAGGGAGCAGGCTGCTGTAAATCAATATAAAAAAGTCTGGGAACTTCTTTGGATCGATACCCAATGAACACATCACCCGGCTCCAGTTTCCAGCCAGCAGCTGTGAGTGTATCTGCGGACCAGGCGAGTCTGAGTACCCGGTCTCTTCCCCATGAAGCATAGGTATGATACCAGGTTGATGCAGTTGTATCAAATAGTAATTGCACTTCATACGCCACACCTTGCCGCATTGACAGCAGGTATTGTTCCCGCCGCAATTTTTCAGCACTTGGATGTAGATAGAAATAAGCTGCTGTAATCACCGCAAAACAAATAATGGCGGTAGCAAAAAGAAGTCCAAGTCGCCAATCTTGACGGGCATGTTGTTTCCTTTCAGCATTCAAGGGCGTGTTGATTTCGTAGTTGATCCGGCAGCTATACGTGTAGGATCCCTCTTTTTTCTTATTGATGGCTACTTCACACAAATCATCCTCCACGAAGAACGTATACATCTTGCTATCCCATACGCTAAAATCCGTGATAACCACTTTTCCCTCGGCATGCACTACTACATGCCCCGTCTGGTCTCCGTGATAGATCCCAATCCGGTAGCGCCGTCCGCTATTGGCAATAACCGTCCATCCAAATTGTGGCAAAATGATTTGATTTGGTTACGCTATCAAAGTTAACCATTACAGTGCATGCATGCATTTGCACACAAGTTTTATTTTATCTCTTTATGAAAACCA
Organism: Saprospiraceae bacterium; assembly: GCA_032115735.1. Classification (GTDB taxonomy): domain Bacteria; phylum Bacteroidota; class Bacteroidia; order Chitinophagales; family Saprospiraceae; genus JAUMBM01. The sequence goes on along the minus strand of JAUMBM010000258.1, from coordinate 1,030 downwards.
GCAATCCGCACAAAAAAATTGGCTGCCCGATCGGGCAGCCAACGAAGAGTAATAATTCCCGTCTATTAGTATTTTTCGATCCAATCAGGTGAGTGTATTGCGGATCGAATATGGATATCCATCGGACTGAATGCAAGCACAAGTTGTGTGCCGGCAGGCAAAAAATTGCTAGCGGACTGGTCAATCTTGGGGGGTCAAATTAACCATTGGCCCGCTAGCACGCGAAGCCACACAATGCTTCGCTTACTTGCCAAAGAACAAGAGGGAAATATAATACCTTTAAAGAGGGTAACTCTTTCTGTACATATTTTGCACAGCACAAAGATGCATCAGAAGCACCCTAACCATTGCGAAAAAACAGCCAACAAAAACGCAAAATTCCGTTTTCTTTACTATTCTTAAAGCGCAAATTGAAGTAATTGAACGCTTTGCCGGATTTTAGTATTTAAAATGCTAAAGTCACGCCGGTAGCGCGATCAAAATTTTCTGCCTTTGTCAGAAAATTTCGATCGCGCTTTTACATGACCTGATTAGTTCACGAGCACAAGCCGCTGGCAAGTGATCTCCACGCCCTGTTGCCTCAGCCGCAGCCAGTATACCCCCCGCGGCATGGTCGATATATCCAGCTGGCCTTGCCCACTGCTCAGCACGTCCCATCGCACAACTTGCCCCAGCAGATTGTACCAACTCACCTCCAGCCTTTCCCCTCCACTGATCCGTACTGCCTGCGTGGCTGGGTTGGGGTAAATCAATAGCGTAGGTTGCTGTGACACGGTTTCTTCCTGTGACTCTGGGTTAGCAACTATCGGTCTCGTTGCTCTGTTTGCGCCGGTGCCCTCCGTCTGCAAATAGGCCGGATTGTCACCAGTACCTTCCGACAGCCCAATCACCTGCACATCCGTGAAGCGCACCACCGCCTGTTCACTGCCCGTACTCTCTGCAAACAGCCCCAGCTCGATGCACTGCCCCATCGGGATGGCAAAGAAGAAAATCGACTGCCAGCTCTGGCCGTCGGCCGAGCTGTAGCCTA
>JAUMBM010000257.1:0-6439 GCA_032115735.1 Saprospiraceae bacterium | reverse complement strand
GCCTGCGGCTGGTGGGGGATCTGAGTTCGCGCAACCTGGCTGTGCGCAATGAGGAGATGGTCAACCTCAACCTGCAGTTGCTGGAGGTGAGTGTGCCTGCGCTCCGCCAACTGCTGCCGGGCTTTACACCGCCGCCTGCGTATGACCGCCTGGGGCGCATACGCTTCAGCGGCCGTTTTGATGGTTTCTTTGCCGATTTTGTGGCCTTCGGGGAGTTCCGGACGGGTCTTGGTTCTGTACGGGCAGATATGCGCATGAATTTTAAGGAGGGCGCAGCCAAGGCTACCTATGCGGGCACCCTGAGTATGCTGGATTTTAACATCGGCCGCCTGCTGGATGTGCCCAATCTCGGCAATGTGAGCTTTGCTACTTCGGTCAAAAATGGCCGGGGGCTGGGAGCCAATGCGTCGGCTGAACTGACGGCCAAAATTCAGTCGCTGGTATTCAAAGGCTATAATTATCGCAATGCCTCGCTGTCGGGAACGCTGAAGAATACGGCTTTCAATGGGGAGTTTGGAATCAAGGATGACAACATTGACCTGAATTTCAAAGGGGAAGTGAGTCGGGTCGATTCAACCACGCGCTTCAATTTTGTGGCCAGCATAGGCGCTCTGGCGCTCAAGCCGCTTAATCTTTCTAAAGAAGAGCTCAACCTGGCGGCCAACCTGCGACTCAATGTCAGCAATCGCCGTTTTGCCTCCATCGACGGGGAGGTGGCCGTGACGGATATCGTCCTGCTGAAAAATGGGTCGGAGCGCTACGAAGTTTCCAGTATCGTTCTCGAATCGGGTAGCAGGCCGGGAGGGGGAAAGGAGATTGTCCTCCGCTCTGAAATAGCCGAAGGCAGCCTGCGCGGTGAGTTCGAACTGGGACAATTGCCGGCAGTTCTGCAGAATTATGTGTATGACAACTACCGCGGTTTCGCTGGCAGACTGGGGGTCAAACCGGTCAACCGAAAGTTGTCGCCGGTCAATATGCAGTACGAGCTTGCTGTTAAGGAGTCCAGAGGGCTGCATTTGCTGTTGAATAACAAGCTGGGCCCCGTGCGCGATCTGGTGCTGAAGGGCAACTTTGACAGCGAGCAGGATGCGCTGTCGATTGATCTGAAGCTGCCGGAATTTCGCTATGATAATGTCGTATTGAAGGGCTGTACGTTCTATTCGAGCAGCAAAGATATGTTCGATTTCAATACGGATTCTTTTGAGGTGGGTAAGCGGAAGTTTTCAACGCTGTTCATCCAAAGTTATACGACCGGAGATACAGTTGATTTTGGTATTACTTACAAAGAGGCCAATGCGCAGTTGGATAAGTTTAGTGTCGACGGGATATTTAGCCTCGAAGACTCCAGCCGCTACAAACTGATATTTGATAATCCCAAGCTCCGGCTTTTTTCGCTGGACTGGAAGCTGGATCGCAGCAATTTTATTGTATTCGGGAAGAATTATCTCGACATCAACAACCTGAACCTCAGCAGTCAAAAGAAGCAGATTTATCTGACGGATAATGAAGAGGGGGGGATAAGCCTGGGATTCAGGCAGTTTTCATTCGATCTGCTCGACAGCCTGACGAATTATAAGATTCTCAATTTCGGCGGCTTGTTTGACGCGGAAGTCAAGATCGGCAATGTCTTTAAGCTGAAAGACATGCGGCTCAAGCTGGAGTCGGATGCTTTTTCCATCAACAATGACGACCTTGGCTGGCTGCGGCTGGATGCCGAGTTGCCTTCCCTGCAGGATCAGTTAGACGCCTACCTGTCGGTCACCCGCGATAGCATGCAGATGATCGTGGAGGCCACCTACAACCTGGCCGATCTGCCGCGGCAGGCGGGCGTGCAGGCGGGTAGTCCTGCTTCGCGAAAGTCACATTTCGACATCAACCTTGCCTTTGCCAATTTTCCGCTGAAAATAGCGGAGTACTGGCTGGGCTCCGGTATCAGTGGTACAACGGGGCAGTTTGATGCCGATCTGCGCGTCGATGGCCTGCCGGGAGACCTCAACGTGGGTGGCTGGCTGCTGGCAGAGCGGGGGGCGTTTATGGTCAACTATCTCAAAACGCGCTATCGCTTTGACCGCTCGTTTGTGCGGGCTTCCGATAATTTGTTTGATGCTACGAGTACCACGATATTCGACAAGTTTAACAACAGTGCCACGCTCACCGGCGGCATTGGTCATGATGATCTTCGCAATCTGCGCTTGTTCTGTGATCTTTCGACAAAAAAGTTCCTGGCTTTTGACCTTAATAAGGGGGATAATGATTTGTTCTATGGCACGGCCATCGCTGAAGGACTGGTTGAATTCAGAGGAGCGCTGAAACAGCCCACTATTGAAGTGAGGAAGGCCAAAACGCAGGAGGGTACCAAGATCATTATTCCTATGACAGAAACGGCAGATGGCAAAAACAGTCTCGATATACGGTTTAAAAAGAAATCCGTTGCAGCAGATTCAATAGCCAAACAGCGGGCCAATCTGATCGCCGGAATGAAACTGAGCATTGAGATGAATATCACGCAGGCGGCAGAGATGCAGATCATCTTTAATGAACAGGCAGGTGATGTAATAAAAGGAAGGGGGGGAGGTAATATCCGTATGGAGCTTAGCCCCTATGGCGAATTTACGATGACAGGTGATTACAATATCGTTGAGGGAAGCTACCTGTTTACGCTCTACAACATCGTCAATAAGGAATTTTCAGTGCGCAATGGCGGCTCCATTCGCTGGGAAGGAGACCCCTACAATGCCAAGATTAATCTTACCGCCGAATACAAAGACCTGCGGGCGGCACCGGCTACTTTCATACAGGAGTATCTGTCGGATGCCGATGCCGACCTGCTGCGGGAGGCTGCCAATTCTACGCCTGTGCAATTGCAGTTGTTTCTGCAGGGGGATTTGCTCAAGCCGGATATCTCTTTCGCGGTCGACTTCCCGGAATTGCGGGGGCAACTCAAAAATTATACGGACAACAAGCTGCGCTTGCTGCGACAGGACCCGAATGAACTCAACCGCCAAGTGTTCGGCCTGATTGTCGTGGGGCAGTTTATCCCCTCGGATCTTTCCTTCAGGGGGGCACAGGTGGTTACGAACACACTCAGCGAGTTTTTGAGCAACCAGCTTTCACTGCTCATCAATTCCTTTGTCACCGAATTGTGGGGCGAAGAAAACGCCGGTATCAACCTCGACATTGCCTACAATCAGTATACTTCGCTGCTGCAGACCGACGGAGAGCAGGGGCTCAGCCAGATTGGCCGCAACGGTCTGGAGGTGAATATTCAGAAGAATTTTATCAACAATCGCCTCTCTGTACAACTGGGAGGCAATGTGGACTTTGCCAGTGGGATCAATAACGTTACTGCTTCCAACAACGGCGCCATCTGGGGCAATGATTTTGCGCTGGAATATGCCATCAATGATGCGCGCACACTCAAACTGAGAATCTACCAGCGCCGGGTGCCGGATATCGGCGGGGGCAGAAGAATCGAGGTGGGGAGCGGTCTCGCCTGGCGCAGAGAGTACAGCTCGCTGCGCGAATTCTGGGACGGGTTTAAGCGGGACGCGCAGAAGGCTAAGACCAATGCAAATTAAGGCCGAATGTTAACCTAATATTAAATGCTGCCCTGCAGGTGGGTTTTTTGACAGGGCCGCTTTGCGTGCAACAGGCCTTTGACTATCTTTGTCCTACCACATTTCTGTTACCAGCGACAATTGCATGGACAGTACTTTTATCATCTCTTGGGTAGGCTTTATGCTCGCTGGCTATTCTGTGGTCGGCAACGATTCGATTCAGACATTGGGAACTTTCCTGAGTTCCAACGAACAGCGCCCCTGGTATGTTTTATGGCTCTTTGCCGGCTCCCTGCTCACCGCCTCACTGTTGTATAGCTGGTACTATTATGCAGGTGATGTATCCTACGCCCGCCTCGAAAAATATCCCTTCCCGGAAAGCTTCGGCTGGACCTACCTGCTGCCGCCACTCACGCTTTTACTGATAACCCGCTTCGGGATTCCGGTTAGTACGACTTTCATCATCCTGACCTTCTTCAATCCCACGAATCTGGGAAAAATGGTGCAAAAGTCGCTCACGGGTTATGTGCTTGCCTTTGTCGCTGCTGTCGTAATCTATGCATTGATTGCGAGAACGCTCGAGAAACGGTTTATTGAAAACCCGATTAGTCCAAAGGAACAAACCCGCTGGACTGTCCTGCAGTGGCTTTCGACTTCGTTTCTGTGGGTACAGTGGCTGGTACAGGATTTTGCCAATATTTATGCCTACCTGCCGCGTACGCTCTCTGTGCAGGAACTGATGGTATCACTCATCATACTGCTCACACTTCTGGCCTTTATTTTCTTTATGCGGGGCGGCAATATCCAAAAGGTAGTCAAATCAAAAGTCAATACCGTAGACATTCGCTCGGCAACGATTATTGACTTTACCTACGGTCTCGTGTTATTGTACTTTACAGAGGTCAACAACATCCCTATGAGTACCACCTGGGTTTTCGTAGGCTTGCTGGCGGGGCGTGAATTATCGCTGAGATTCAGGCTTTACCGCGAAGTGACCATGGAAACCTTCCGCATGATTGGGCTGGACTTGGTCAAAATCATGTTTGGCTTGATCATTTCAATCCTGTTGGTAGTGGTCATGAAGTGGCTCGCAGGAGAAACGGGGTTTTTCTAAAAACACAGTTGGTTATTACCCCGGCCAAAAACGGCTCCCAAGGGCACGTCTCAATCTGTAGTAAAAGTATGGGCTGGGATACTGTACCACCAGAAAAAATCGTAGAGCCGCGGGAAGGCGTCCTGTCAAGTGTTTCCTTTTATCGGGATATAGGCAGGTCAGACGGCAGGAGCTCAGAATTGCGCCATAAATTCATTCAGGTTTACTTCCGGCTCGAGCTGTAGTTTCTTTCGCAGCCGGTATCGGCTTATTTCAAGTCCACGGATGGAGATGTTCATCAAGGGTGCAATTTCCTTGGTACTCAGGTTCAGTCGCAGATAGGCACACAGCCGCTGGTCTTTGGCCGACAGCTGCGGGTATTGCTGCTGCAGTCGTTTCAGAAAATCGTGGTGCACCTGATCGAAATGGAAGGCAAACTGTTCCCAGTCGGACTCTAGCTGCTGGTCTTCTTTCAGCAACTGCTGTAGTTGCGCGATGTCCCTGGCAGCAGGACTGTTGCGGGTATGCGCATCAATCTTATCGGTCAGGACCCTGATTTTTACCAGCAATTCATTTTTTTGGACAAGATGCAGTGTCGTATTGGCCAGTTCCTGATTCTTAAAAGAAATGTCAGCGGCTAGCTTTTCTGCCAGCAGCTGGTCAATGGTGCGCTCTGAGGCTTCGACCGCCTGCTGTTGCAGTGCTTGCTGACGTGCGTGTTCATCTTGTAAGGCAGCCTTTTCTTTGGCAAATTTCTGCTGCGGAATCAGGATAAGTGCGAGCAGCAGGCCGAGCAGCAGCAGGGCGAAAAGGGTTTTGGCAACCGTGGTTTGGTACCAGGGAGGACCAATCACAAAACTGAAAGCCGCTATGGTGCCGGCCACTTCCTGATCGTAACTACTGCGCACTTCAAACCGATAGCGGCCGGCCGGCAGGTTGGTGTATTCTTTGGTGGTTAGCTGTGTCCAGTCAGACCATTCGTCTTCCAGCCCAATGAGTCTGTATTGGTGATAGGCAGCAGACCAGTGTCCGAAGGTGATGGCGCCAAAATGGAAGCGGAAGGTATTCTGGTCGGCAGCGAGGGGCGTAGGGTAGCTGTGTTGTGCTGCCGTATGCTCTCCGGAAAAGAAAAGGCTGTCACTGCTTTCCGAAGATAGAAAAACCTGGGCAATAAGGCTTGCGGGCGGGTCGGTGGCGGGCCTGTCTTCTGTGGGCTGGTAGAGAATTACGCCTCGCTCAGCAGCTATAAAAACATGCCGGGAATCATACGGATATATTTTTTCAAACCCGCCTACCAGCCAGTTGCGTATCTGAAAAACAGAGCGCCGGTAGGCTTCTTTAGCCAGCCCGCGGTCGACGACTTGTATGAATCCCGTGCTGGTTTTGCTCGTATACCAGAGGTTGCCGTCCGGCGCGGGAAAAAAACGTATTTGTTTGTTGTGAATACCCAGTAGTTTGTTGAGTGATTCATGCGGCCGGAAGCGATTGCTGTCAGCTTGCCATAGGAATACGCCCTCATCGGCCGTGGCGACGGTCTCACCCAGCATAGCGATGGCCTGGTTGCCCAGATCTGCAGGCAGGCCGTCGGTTTGCCCGTAGCGGTCTGCCTGCAGCCTTCGCCAGTTGGCCTGTGGCCGAAGCCGGTAGATGCCGCGGTAGGGATGCGACATCCAGATGGCGCCGGAAGGATCCCGGCTGAGTATGCGGCTGGATTCATCCAGTCCGCTGAGCTGCCGCTGATACCGCCACTGCCCGCCTTTTTTTTGAAAAACGGACAGGCCGTAGTAGC
>JAUMBM010000256.1:0-6564 GCA_032115735.1 Saprospiraceae bacterium | reverse complement strand
ATGTGCTGCGGCTGACACTGCTGCTGGCCATACAGCAGGAGTACGAGCACAATATCAGTCAGCAGATTTACGTCAGTGACCAGCTGTGGCAAATTGTCAAGGCTACCCGGGACGACAGCAGTCAGCTTATCGATATGGTTGCTACGCAACTGGACGGTAATGCCAGTGCACAGGAGCTCACGAAGGCACTTTACCGTGCACTCGGGCAGCGGCAGTCCGATCCGGTTTCCATCGCACAACTAGCCATCAGAAGGGAGGTTGCTTCCCTGTTTTAATCTCTAAAGCATCTTTCTATGAAAAGAATTTTCTTCCTGATGTTCCTGCTGGCAGGCTGCCTGTGTATGCCTGCGGCCAGCTTCGCGGCCATCGGCCCGCAGTCTGCTCCACAGACAGAGAGCCGCATTTCGGCTGAGCGTGCGGAAGCGCGTGCGGCGCGGCAAGAAAAAAAGGCGGCACGCCAGTCTATGCGCGAGCAACTGCGAAAGGCTATGGCGGCAGCCGACGAGGAGCTGGTACTGCTGATCATTCTGGCACTGCTGCTGCCCCCGCTGGCTATGTATCTGTACGAAGGGGATTTTACGACCCGCTTCTGGATCTCCCTGGCACTCACTTTGCTGGGCGCCGGACTCATTATTGGCTGGTCGGGCATAGGTTATCTGCCTGCAGTGGCTTACACGCTCTACGTCATCCTGGCCGGCATCTGATCTTCCATCTACCTTCTCAATGGATATAAGTCATATTCCGTTTTCCCAAGTCCCGGGCATCGCTGCCCGGGACTTGGCGTATGCACAGGGGGACTCGCGCCTGCGCGATTTTTATGTACATACGCCTGCCCTCAGCAGCTTTGAAGCTGTCATGGAAAAGCGCCTGCAGGCGCCTGCTGTTGACAGGCAGGCTTTGGTGGAGGTGCTGCGCGAGCAGTATGCAGGTTTGGAAAATCCGCAGCCTGCAGCGCTTGCGCAGATTGAGGCTCTGCTTTCTCCGGAGGCTTTTACCCTGACAACAGCCCACCAGCCCGTCGTGCTGTTGGGGCCGCTGTATGTCATCTACAAAGCCGTATCGGTCATCAATCTGGCCAGGCAGTTGCAGCAAGCTTATCCGGATCGGCATTTCGTGCCGGTTTTTGTGCTGGGAGCCGAAGACCATGACTTTGAGGAAGTATCCCGTGCCAACCTTTTTGGGCACACGCTGACCTGGCAGGCCGGGGGTGGGGGTGCTGTGGGCTTGCTGCCGACAGCCGGCATGACTGAGTTGTTGCAGACACTTGACCCGCTGCTGGGCGAGAGCGAAGCAGGCCGTGACCTGTTTCACCGCCTCCGGGCGGCCTATACCGGGCATACAACTTTTGGCGATGCCACCCGGCAGCTCCTCAACGATTTTCTGGGGGCACTGGGCCTGGTGGTGATCGACATGAATCACCGAAGGCTCAAGGAATTGTTCGTGCCGGCTATGCGGCGGGAGATTTTTGAGCGCATCTCCAAGCCGTTGGTGGAAGAAACCCAGGCGGCTATACTGCAGGCCACGGGCTTTGGTCCGCAGGCCTTCTGTCGGGATATCAATCTGTTTTTCCTGCTACCCGGCCGACGGGAGCGCATAGAATGGGACGGGCAGTATTTTCATGTACTCAATACGAGTCTGCGATTTTCGCCTGCTGAAATGGAGGCGGAACTGTTTGCCAGACCCGAACAGTTTAGTCCCAATGTCGTCATGCGACCGCTCTATCAGGAGACCGTATTGCCCAATCTGGCCTATGTCGGAGGTGGAGGTGAACTGGCGTACTGGCTCGAACGCAAAACGCAGTTTGAGGCTTTCGGTTTGCCTTTCCCCATGCTCATCCGGCGCAATTCGGTGCTGTGGATCGACCAGCCCACCAGCCGGAAAATGGACAAAGCCGGGCTGTCGCCAGAGGATCTGCTCTTCGATACCGATACCGTCATCCGGCAGTATGTAGAAAAAGTGTCGGGCGGCGGGGTGCAGCTCGAACAGGAAAAAAATGATTTTGACCAACTTTTTGCGCGTATAGCCGAGAAGGCTGCTGCCCTGGATCCAACGCTCGAAAAGGCGGTAAGGGCCGAATATGCACGCCAGCTAAAAGTGATTGAAAATCTCGAAGAACGGCTTATGCGCACACAAAAACAAAAGCATGAGGTGACCATCAACCAGATACGATCAGTGCGGGAAAAGCTCTTCCCCGGCAATGGTCTGCAGGAACGGTACGACAATTTTGTCCCTTACTGGCTCAGGGGCGGCGAGCAGTGGCTGTCCGCACTTGTAGCCGTGCTGGATCCGCTGACTGAAGGTTTGGTGGTTTTGCGAGAACACTAGCAGTTAAATGTAGCGATATGCAACTACTGACACACCGGCAAATCCGCCAGAAAATCGAGCGGCTGGCGATACAACTGCTGGAAAATAATTACACGGAGCCTGCCTTGATTCTGGCGGGTATCAACAATAAGGGCTCTATCTTTGCCGGACTGTTGTATGGCGAACTCATCAGGCATGCACACATGCCCATAGTGCGTACCAATATACGACTCAATCCGGCAGCTCCGCATGCGTCGCCGGTGGAGATCGACTTGTCGCCAGAGGCCCTGCACAACCAGACCATCATCGTCATTGACGATGTGGCCAATACCGGCAGAACGCTGTTTTACGCCTGTAAACCCTTTCTGGAGCTGCTGCCCCGGAAAATCGAAATGGCTGTGCTGGTCGACCGCAAGCACAAGTCCTTTCCGGTATTGGTTGATTATGTGGGTCTCTCGCTGGCCACGACGCTGCGCGAACACATTGAGGTGGATCTCAGTAAGGCCGACGAGCTGGCAGCTTACCTGCGGGCCGACAATCGTGTATGAGGCATTAGAAAAAATATCTGCTTATCCTGCTAAAAGATAGTAACCATGCGCAACAAAATTGTAGCCGGAAACTGGAAAATGCACACAACGCTCGAAGAGGGTACGGCCCTCGTCGATGCCCTGCTGAAGGGATTGCCATCGGGCCAGGCCAGCGTGATTCTGGGCCTGCCTTATACCCATCTGACAACCATAGCCCGGCAGCTCGCCGGCTCGTCTAAGGTGGGCGTGGCAGCCCAAAACTGCCACCAGGCGGTTCAGGGGGCCTTCACGGGTGAAATCTCAGCGTCTATGTTGCGCTCGGCTGGCTGCCAGTATGTAATTCTGGGTCATTCTGAGCGTCGCGAGTATTTTGGGGAAACCGATGAGCTTATCTCGAGCAAAATTGAGGCAGCTCTGACACAGGGACTGCTGCCCATCTATTGCTGCGGTGAGGATCTGTCTGTCAGAGATGCCGGCAAGCAAAATGAATGGGTAGGGGATCAGATCAGGCGCGGCTTGTTTGGATTGGAAGTGTCTGATTTTCAAAAAATTATTATTGCCTATGAGCCTGTTTGGGCGATAGGCACCGGCCGTACTGCCAGCCCGGAGCAGGCGCAGGAAATGCACTTCTTTATCCGCAGGCTGATCGCAGGTCGCTATGGTGAAGAGATTGCTGCTGTTACGCCTATTCTCTACGGAGGCAGCGTAAAAGCTGCTAATGCAGCTTCTCTGTTTTCCCAGGCGGATGTTGACGGGGGGCTGGTAGGCGGTGCATCGCTGTCGGCTGCGGAGTTTTTGTCGATCATCGAAGCCGCGGGCTAACAATGGTTTTGGGCAGCCGAAGCTGCCCAAAACGATCCGGCGTATAGGTTATCGGGTTGCTGAAGGCGGTAGGTAACGCCCTGTATAGGTGTGCGGACTCAGCTCTTTGAGCTCAGCTTTCAGGGCATCACTGACCGCTAGCTGGTCGATAAACCGGTGAATGCTTTCCTTGTTGATCTGCTGGTTGCCCCGGGTGAGCTCCTTGAGCGCCTCATAAGGCTCCGGGTAACCTTCTTTTCGTAATATTGTCTGGATCGGCTCTGCGAGGACAGCCCAGTTATTGTCCAGATCGCGCCTTAGTTGCTCCTCATTGAGCAGCAGTTTTCCCATCCCTTTGTTGATGGATTCCAGCGCTATGATGGTATGGGCCATGGGTACGCCCAGATTGCGCAGCACGGTACTGTCTGTCAGGTCACGCTGCAGCCGTGATACGGGCAGTTTCTCGGCCATGTGCCCCAGCAGCGCATTGGAAATACCCAGATTGCCTTCCGCATTTTCAAAATCGATGGGGTTGACCTTGTGCGGCATGGCGCTGGAACCAACTTCCCCGGCCAGCGTTCGCTGCCGGAAATATTCCATGGAGATGTAGGTCCATACATCCCGGCAAAAGTCAATGAGTATGGTATTGATACGGCTTAAGCCCTGAAGTTGGGCAGCCATATGGTCATAGGGCTCAATTTGTGTGGTGGGGAAGGTGCGGCTCAGACCCAGCTCCTTGCTCACAAATTCGTCGGCAAATTGGTGCCAGTCAATTTCCGGGTAAGCACAGTAGTGTGCATTGAAGTTGCCGGTAGCTCCGCCAAACTTTGCCTGATGCGGAATGCTGATCAGTTGTTCGTACTGCTGGCGCAGGCGCTGGCTAAAAACAGCCATCTCTTTACCCAGCAGGGTGGGGGAGGCCGGCTGTCCGTGGGTTCGTGCCAGCATAGGCACCTGCGCCCATTCGCTGGCCAGCTGGTCCAGCTTGTCGGTGATGAGCTCCAGCGTGGGGCTGTATACTTCCAGCAGCGCTTCTTTAAAAGAAAGCGGGATGGCTGTATTGTTGATGTCCTGACTGGTGAGGCCAAAGTGCACAAATTCCTTGTACTGTCCCAGTCCGCGCGATTCTAAGGCTTCCTTCAGCAAATATTCTACCGCTTTAACATCGTGGTTGGTAGTTCGCTCTATGCTTTTTACCCTGTTGGCCGCCACCAGGTCGAAATCCTGGTAGAGGGTGCGCAGGTCGGCAACAGCTGCTGCATCAATTCCTGCCAGCTCAGGCAGTGGCAGGGCACACAGCGCCTGGAAATAATGAATTTCAATTTTTATGCGATAGCGTATGAGCGCATATTCCGAAAAATAAGCAGCCAGGGCTTCTACCTTGTTTCTGTACCGACCGTCGATCGGAGAGAGCGCTAAAAGTGTGTGGTTGTTGGACATATATCTGATCAGATTTGTCAGTTTGTTGCCTGTTTTTCAGTTGGTTGTAAACATGGCTTCCCGGCTCGCGGCAGCCAGCGGTCACCGATGACCACATTTTGAGGACAATATCCCCAAAAAATTTCAATACGCTGACAAAAGTTATTTAGAATTAGTCTAAGTTTGAATATCTTTAGCAAAAAAACCAGCCTATGTACACAACGAGTGATACGAACTATCCGCAAGCGGTAGAAGTCGCCTTCCCGCTGCCCGTTGCCGAGTATATGCAGCTTGCCAAGAAGTGTTGTAAGAGCTACAAAAAGGGTAAGCGCTGCAAAAAATGTCCGGCTAAGCACGGTAAATAGCGCAGCCCGACGTTTTATTTGACTTCGAACTTGATGGATCGAATGATACGGCTCAGCAGACCCGGGAAAAAACGCTTCATGTAAATGGAAGAGACTTCCCATTTACCGATGATGGGCTCTTCCTTCTCTGCTATGATAGCGTTGACCGCCTTGCGGGCGAAGTAGTCGGGTTCCATCCCCTGGGCGGTTTCTGCCGCCATCTTGTTGAGGGAGGTTCCGTCGCCAGTAAGCGCATTGATGGTTACATTGGTTTTTACGTAGCCTGGACAGATGATGGTCACCTTCACATTGTCTTTGGCAAGTTCAGCGCGCAGAGAGTCAAAAAACCCATGGAGGGCATGCTTGGAGCCTGCATAAGCAGACCGCAGCGGGGTACCAATTTTCCCCAGCACACTGCTGATTACGACAATCTGTCCTGTTTTGCGGCTGATCATCTGGGGTAGCACGGCCTTGGTTGCGGCAACAGCACCGAGGTAGTTGATTTGCATGATCCGTACATCCACCGATATATCGGTATCCTTGACCAACGAGCGCTGGGAGATACCTGCATTGGCCACGAGTATGTCAATCTGCCCGTACAGATCAATCACCTCGGCAGCTACCTGCTTGATTTGTTCCAGTTCACTGACGTCCAGCGGAAAAATAGCCACTTGTGCGGGCTGCGCGCAGTTGTTTTTCACGCGCTCCAGCTCAGCCGTATTCCGGCTGGAAAGTGCAAGTCGTGCCCCTCTGGAAGACATCTCATAGGCCAATGCTTCACCGATGCCTGAGGAGGCCCCGGTAATCCAAACGACTTTATCGGTAATCGTCATGCTCGTGTAGTTGTAGTTGCTATAGACCTTTTGTGGGTACTGTAATGTTTCAATCCGGATTAATCTTGCCTATGAATTCTGCTTTCAGAGCGTATTCTGTATCCTCCTTACTGGATCTCAAACAGCTTTTTTAAGCTGGTTATCACTTTCTTTAGTCACGAAGTAGTGGCTTTATTTCTTCAAAAATGTGATAACCCGCCAAAAAAACGAACTACTCTTTCCTCCGGCAGAAAACCCCAGACAAACTCCCAATCCACCCAGATTCGTCTTATAAACGCACGAAGCTTCCTTAAGGTCGTTCCAAAATGTCCGGAAGTGAAAATTATTTCGCAAAAA
>JAUMBM010000255.1:0-3674 GCA_032115735.1 Saprospiraceae bacterium | reverse complement strand
CGCAGAGCCGCTGATCATCTGGGGCTGGCGCCTGAGCAACTCGGCGAATTGCGGCTGCTCAAGCGCAGCATTGATGCCCGCGGGCGGCAGCCTGTATTCAGGCTGCAGGTCGCTGTCTATATCGACCAACAGCCCGATCCGGAACCGGTCATGCTGGATGCGCTGCAGGATGTCAGTCAGGCGCCCGAGGTCATCATCGTGGGGGCAGGCCCCGGGGGGCTGTTTGCCGCCCTCGAACTCATCGAGCGCGGCTTCAAGCCGGTGATTTTTGATCGCGGCAAGGATGTGCGCGCCCGCCGGCGCGACCTGCGCGCCATACAGCAATTTGGCGAAGTCAACCCCCATTCCAACTACTGCTTTGGCGAGGGGGGTGCAGGCACCTACTCCGACGGCAAGCTGTACACACGCTCGCACAAACGGGGCGACATACAAAAGGTACTCAGCCTCTTGGTAGAGCACGGTGCCAAAAGTGATATTCTCGTAGATGCCCACCCGCACATAGGCTCCAACAAGCTCCCCAACATTGTTGCCAACCTCCGGGAGACCATTCTTCACTATGGCGGGGAAGTCCACTTCGACAGTTTCGTCAGCGACCTGGTCATTCACCACGGACGGCTGCGGGGCGTGGTCGTCAATGCGCAGCAGGAGCGGCTGGCCGAAGCGGTACTGCTGGCAACGGGCCACTCGGCACGGGACATTTACTACCTGCTCCATCGGCACGGCATACGGCTTGAGGCCAAGCCCTACGCTTTGGGGGTACGCATTGAACATCCGCAGGCACTCATCGACCAGATACAATACGGGCAGTCCGTGCGCGAGCACCAGCTGCCGGCATCCAGCTATAAGCTCGTCTGTCAGATAAAGCAACGAGGTGTATTCTCTTTCTGTATGTGCCCCGGCGGCTTGGTTGTGCCGGCAGCTACCGCTCCGGGTGAGCTGGTTGTCAATGGTATGAGTATGAGTCGGCGCGACTCTCCCTATGCCAACTCGGGCACGGTGGTAGCGGTAGAACTGGAAGATCTTCAGCCTTTTGCCGGCGAGGGGGTATTTGCCGGGCTGGCGCTGCAGCAGCAGGTTGAGCAGGCTTTTTTCCGTTATGGCAGCGGCGGTCAGCAGGCGCCGGCGGCGCGGCTGACAGATTTTGTCAAGCGGAAAGTATCCTCCTCCTTACCCGGCAGCTCCTACATCCCCGGCATTTATGCTGCTCCTGTGCACGAGCTGCTGCCTGCCGGCATCTTTGAGCGCCTGCAGCTGGCTGTGCAGGAATTTGGCCGAAAAATGCGCGGCTACTATACCGATGAAGCCGTTGCTATAGGCACCGAAAGCCGCACAAGCGCTCCCCTGCGGATACCCCGTGAGCGCGACAGCTTTATGCATCCTGAGCTGCCGGGTCTTTTCCCTTGCGGCGAGGGCGCCGGCTATGCCGGTGGTATTCTTTCTGCCGCTATGGACGGCCAGAATGTTGCTGCTGCCATTGCCGGCTGGCTTGACCACAACCGGCTGCCGCAGCTGCCTGTCACCAACCGCCTGAAATAAGCAGTCCGGCTTTGCCGATTGTACTATCTTTGCGCAACATGAAAACAGTAGTACTCAAAGCAAAGAAAGAAGATGCTGTCCTCCGGCAGCATCCATGGGTTTTTTCAGGGGCCCTCGCCCACGAAGACAGCCCCCTGACCGACGGTGAGCGCGTAGGCGTCGTCAACGCCCGCGGGCAGCTGCTCGCTACCGGCCACTACCAGTCGGGCAGCATCCGCGTGCGCATTTTTCACTTTGGCCCGGAAGCCCCTCCGGAAGATATATGGCTTCAAAAGCTGGCGGCTGCCCTGCAGCTACGCCAGACGCTGGCGCTGGCCGGCGCACCTGATACCAATGCCTGGCGGCTGGTACATGGCGAAGGCGACGGCCTGCCGGGTCTCATCATCGATGTATACCACCATACGGCCGTCATCCAATGCCACAGCATTGGCATGCACCTCGAGCGCCATGCGCTCGCCATGGCGCTGCAGCAGCTTTTTACCCAAAGCGGCATGCCCCTGCAGGCCATTTACGATAAAAGCCGTGAAACCCTGCCCGCCCGCTATGCCGAGCAGGCGACCGATGGCTATCTCTGGGGACAGGCGCATCCGCTGCCTGTCACCGAAAACGGCCACCTGTTTGAAGTGGACTGGGAAGGGGGGCAAAAGACCGGCTTTTTCCTCGATCAGCGGGAAAACCGGCAGCTGCTGGCTCGCTACGCTGCCGGCAAAACCGTCCTCAATGCCTTCTGCTATACCGGAGGCTTTAGTGTCTACGCCCTAAAGGCCGGTGCCAGCAAAGTCGACAGCCTCGATGCTTCCGCCAAAGCCACCGCACTGGCCGAAAAGAATGCTGCCCTCAATGGTTTTGGTACTGACAGACATGCGATCATCACCCAGGATGCGCTGAGCTTCCTCCGCCAACAAGACAGCACCTATGATATTGTGGTTGTCGATCCGCCTGCTTTCGCCAAAAGCCTCGACAAGCGGCACAATGCTGTGCAAGGCTATAAGCGACTCAATGCCTCGGCTATGCAGCGCGTGAAGCCTGGCGGCCTGCTGTTTACATTCAGCTGTTCTCAGGTGGTCGACAAAGCGCTCTTTTACAACACCTTGGTTGCTGCCGGCCTCGAAAGTGGTCGAAATGCAAGGGTATTGCACCACCTCAGCCAGGGCCCTGACCATCCCGTCAGCCTTTTCCAACCCGAAGGGGACTACCTGAAAGGGCTGGTGCTGCAAATCGTGTAACCCCTGCTGACAACCGGTTACGATATTACCAACCAACCACCGTATATTGTATGGCAACTGCGCTCACGATCCTTCTGGCCATTGGTTTCCCCTGGCTCGCTTACCGACTGCATGCGATCCCTGGCTTTCCGCACGGACTCAGCCCCGCTGTATTGTGCTATGCTGTGGGCATCCTCATCGGCAATCTGGTGCCTCAGTGGGTTGACAGTCAGTGGGCGCGGCAGTTGTCGGAAGCCGGCATGATGGTGGGGTTGCCGTTGCTGTTGTTTGGCTCCCGCATCAAGGAAAGCTGGCGGCTTATGTTTGGTGTGAGTCTGCGCGCCTTCCTCCTCTGTTGCATCGGGTCTGTCCTGGGCGTGTCTGTGACGGCTTTCTTTTTCCAAAACATACAGCCCGACGGCTGGTTGCCCGCGAGCATGCTCACGGGGCTGCTCACCGGAGGGTCCCCCAACCTGCAGGCCATCGGCATAGCCCTAAATGCCCCCGGCGAATACGTCGTGCTTATTCAAGGCACAGAAATTATTGGCGGCGGCATCTACCTCCTGCTGCTCATGACAGTCATTCACCCGTTTTTGGGTTGGTTTCTCCCGCGTTTTACACATAGTGGCGACACCAGCCCCGCGCTGGAGCTTCACCACGTCCCCGCCGGCCTGCGGCCGCTAACGGCCAGCCTGCTGCTGAGCCTGCTCACCGCCGGCGCAGCCGTAGGGCTTACCTACCTTATCACCGGCTCGCTCAAAGACAGTACCCTCATCATTGCCCTGCTGACGAGCATCAGCATACTCCTGTCGCTCACACCAACGGTCAACAGCTGGCAGCACAGCTTCCGGCAGGGCGAGTATTTCGTACTCATTTTTTGTATAGCCTTGGGTATGCAGGCAGATTTCAGTCAGCTGCTCACCGAGGGCTTAC
>JAUMBM010000254.1:0-19387 GCA_032115735.1 Saprospiraceae bacterium | reverse complement strand
GTAATAGGGTTGTTATCCGTAAGTGGATCTGAAAGAAGTCTGCGCTCTTCCTTACCGAAAATAGGCTCCTTCTCTTTTACTATATCTGCAGTTTTTACATTCGCCATATCGAGATAAAGATTTGAAAAATGGACAAATATCAGAATCAATTCAAGCTACCAAGCTTCTGTTGGCTACGAATTTCCTCTATATAGGGTTGGTACAAAAGCAACCCTTTGTACAGCATCTGTGTAACGCCATCGGAAGTGATCGTCGCTCCTGAAATCCCATCGACTTCGTGATTTTTGTCAACAGCTCCTCCTTTACGCACCACCACAGAGACATAGCTTCCGCCATCATTGTAGATCTTTCGACCTTCGAATTGTGCGGGGAAAGCCGGATTGTCTTTTATTTCAGCACCCAGACCGGGTGTCTCCGCTTTGTGATCAAACGCAGCCCCTACGATCGTATTTAAGTCTGACTGCAGAGCGATATTGCCCCAGATTTCATCCCAAAGTCCATTACCCCTCACAGCAAAAATGTAGAACTTTTCTGTATCCCGGGTGAAGATAAACACAGGAAGCAACCGTTGTTCTTCCGGTTTTTTACGCTCAGCGGCAAGATCTACCTTTTCAGCAAGCGCACCATCGACCTTTTTACCCTGTCGGTCAATTACCATTTGCTCGACCTGATTGTTGAAGATCTCCAGCACCTGCGCATCTGACATATCCGAAGCTGTTTTACCATCAGCGGTAAGCATTTTACCCAATGCCAGCAGGATTGCTCTTTTATTGAATATCGCCTCATTTTCTGCAGCCTTTTCTTTGGTCGCCTGCAGTGTACCAGCCAGCAGGAGCGCTGCTACGACTGTCATAATCAGTACGAAGACGATTACATATCTGGTATTATTCACAGTGTTAATTTTTTACCTGTTAAGGAATAAATTGCGCTTATCTTCTGCCTGAGCCTCGAAAACAGCGTCATCTTACTTAACCTTGGGACGGTCCGGCTATAGCTGCTAATCTACGCTGCCGACGCTTTATGTTGGCCTCTACCACATAGTGATCAATCAGCGGAGCGAAGACATTCAGCAACAAGATGGCCAACATCCAGCCTTCCGGATAAGCAGGATTCATTACCCGTATAACCAGACCAATGAAGCCTATCAGAAAACCATAAATCCATTTGCCCGTAGGCGTCCCGGATGAAGTCACAGGGTCAGTGGCCATATACGCCATAGCGAACAGGAAACTACCCATATAAAAATGATAGTACCAAGGCACTGCCATAAACATTTGTATTCCCAGCTCTCCTTTCTCCGGTGCCAATGCATTGAGCAGAATACCACCGAAAGCAAGGCCCAGTGCCGATGAAGCCATGATACGCCAGTCAGCGACCCGGGTAAAGGCCAGGAAAAGCGCTCCGAGGATGATGAAGGGCTTACCCGTTTCTCCAATGGAACCCGGGATAAGTCCCCACCACATCTGGCTCTCCGTATATACAGCCGTTACAGCATCCCAGCCTCCTTTAGCGGCGAGGCTCAGGGGTGTTGCACCCGTATACCCGTCAACGACAGCCTGACCCCCTGCCCCAAAGGTAGACCAGCCAAAACTGTTGAAAATACCGTCAAAGAACCCATATACAGCACCGTATTCCTGTCCCACATACTGGCCTACGCCAGCTTTTTCTATGCCTGCAATCCACACTTCATCACCAGAAATGTAGGTAGGATAAGCAAAAAACACAAATACACGTGCCAGCAAGGCAATATTGAGCACGTTCATACCCGTGCCCCCAAAAGCCTCTTTACCGAGAATTACAGCAAAGACGATAGAAAGTGTCAGAATCCAGAGCGGAATATCTGGCGGCATGATGAGTGGAATGAGTGCCCCTGAAACCAAGAATCCTTCCTCTACTGCATGCCCCTTCCTAGCTGCATAGAAAAACTCAATTCCGAGACCCACGATATGGGTAACAATAAAAATAGGCAGCAATTTGATCAGTCCGTAGACTAATTTGAGGTGCAGACCCTCCAGCAGACCTGTGTGCAGACCCAGCGCTGAGAAGTGCTGATGGCCAATGTTGAAAGTACCCAACACATAACACAACTGCATGGCGAGTACAACGTATACCATAGTGCGCTTCAAATCGATACCATCGCGGACATGCACCCCGTTCTTTGTTACCGAGTTGGGTGTGAAAGCGAATGTAAAGAACGCATCATAGGCCGTATGGAGCAACGGCGATTTTTTCTTATCCGGCTCTATCCGGTGAAAAAAATCAATTAGTGCCTTCATGTGTATAATAAGCTATCAAAAAATCAATGAATTAATGAAAGAAGCAGGCAAGCATGTTGCCGGCTACCCTGCTATCCCTGCTCCCGCAGTGCCTCGAGACCTTCGCGCAGTATCTTCTGCAGTGGCTGCTTGGATACGCAGGCGAATTCGCAGAGCGCCACGTCTTCTTCTACCAGCTCCAGAATACCCAGTCCTTCCATCTTTTCCAGATCGTTGACAACGATGGATTTCATCAGCTGGTGCGTGTATATATCCATGGGCATTACGGCCTCATAATCGTTGGTGACAACGAAAGCCCGCTTTTCGCCATGCATGTTTGTATTGGCCTCGTACTCGCGGTTGGGGAACAAGAAATTGAGATAGGTACGCGACACAGACGGACGTGGCTCAAGTGCCAACAACCAGCCAAACAGCTCGTACTGGTCGCCTTCCTCGATAGCGGTCAACTGATCATCGTATATATTCATAAAGCCTTCGGCAGACTTCTGTTGACCTGAAAGTACATCGCCGCTTATCAGGCGAACCTTAGACTGCTTGAGATTGCCCGCGACCAGTTCCCCTACATTGGCACCAACGTAGGTCTTCACATAGTGCGTATCTTTCAGTTGATTGCCAGTAAGCGCGACCACCCGTGAGCCATCGAAACGACCCTCCGTGAAGAGCTTACCTAAGGCAATTACCTCCTGCACACCCAGTGTCCAGACAGGTGCTGCGCCTGAGACAGGTGCGATATGATGAATCTGTACGCCTACATTGCCTGCAGGGTGCGGTCCTTTGAAAAAGTACTTCTCTGCATTGGCCGCATTGGCGAATGCAGCCGCAGGAGCTGTCTCATTACGGGCATCCAATCCCAGATGAACGCGGCCATCCGTCAGATGAGACAACACATCAATACCCTTTTGGAAAGCGGCTTCATTTCCTTCGACAATGAGAGACAAGTCCGGAGCCAGCGGCCCCGTATCAAAAGTAGACACAAAAATATCTCTCGGTGCCTTACCCGGCGTTGCCAGCACATTAAAAGGACGCTGACGGATGAGCGTCCAGCCACCACTTGCCGCAAGGAAGTCCATCAGCTCAGCCCTGCTGGCGCTCTCCAGAGCAGGTACCTCTATGACGCGGTACTGCTGTTCGCGATCTGCCAGAATGACCACCTCCACGATGGAGCGCTTTTCGCCACGATTGATGGCAATGACCTCACCGCTTACGGGCGCCACGAATTTCACTTCCGGCATTTGCTTATCGAAGAACAGCGGATCACCCGCAAGTACGGTATCCCCAACCTCTACTTCCATCTTTGGAATCGGCTGGAGTCCAAGAAAATTAGTCGGTTGTACAGCGTAGCGGGTAACGCCGGCTGCAGGAACGATTTTTGGCACAGCTGCGCCTGCCAATTTGATATCGTGTCCCTTGGAGAGGCGCTTTACGGGTCGGCCCTCGGTATAGTCCGGTTTGTCACTACCAACCAGCTCCGACCAGCTCGGGAAAAGCCCCATGTTGACCTTTGAAGTATCAACACCCATGTTTTTAGCCTCGATGATCAGTAAGTTGTCTGAGACACTAATGACCGCATAGAAAAAGAGGAGAATAGCAACTGCTATCAATCCATTGATCAGCCAGCTGCTGCCATCTGAAGAGGAGGACGACTGTGCCTGCAGCTCAACGACTAGTAGCGCGAGCGTCGCAATCAGCGTAAATTTAAGAATTGTGCTTTTCATTATAATACTGCACTTTGTTATCCGGTTCCAAGCTATACAAGCTTAACAATACGACAATCAAGTGCAGCTATGGGTTCTCCGCGGGAGCATAATTCTGTGGTTGAAATAAGGAAACAAGAAGAATGCTTCTGTGAATCAACAACATATTTTAATAGCTAAACCCGTTTATAAATGCCATTGTAGCATCAGCTCATCGTATGTGTGTAACCCTGAAAGCCAAAAACCTAAAAAGAACTTACCATGAAAAATAAGCAGCGCAAAGGTATTAAATCAAATAACCTAATCGTAAAAAATTATCAAAATATTACGGCCACTCAACCTCTATTTAGATTTTTTCTAAATAAAAAACAACCAAGCTCCTTCCATGGGTATAAACCAGCACCCCATGCTTATCCCTTTTCATCTGCGCTCTTCTTTTGCGTCCGGTACAACACCAACCACCTGCGCCACCCCCATATAGCCAGCACTGCGTAGACAACCATAACCAATGCAAGCAGGCTGGCACCTCTGGCTGCAAACATGACCGCTCCCAGCAGATCAATAACAATCCAGTAAAGCCAGTGCTCCAGCTTACGCTGTGCCAACAGCAAGGTAGCCAGCATAGAGAAGACGGTTACGGGTGCATCAAGCCATGGTAGCGCAGCCTTTGTGTGCTGTCCGAACAACCAGGCTAAAAGAGCTGACAGAGAAGCGGCAAAGGTAATCAAGGCAAAATGTTGCCATAGTTTCAGTGTCGTAATAGTCAGCCCCTGCTGCCCGTTCCGGGAAGGTTTATATTTCCAAAGATACAAGCCCCACAGTGCGACCAGCACATAGAACAACTGAAGAAAAGCATCCAGATACAGTTGGTAAACTGCATACGAGAGCCAGGCCCACAGACTGCTGCTAACGATGCTCCAGTACCATGCCTGTGGCTTGTTATTGACAGACAGAACGATGTACATCAGGGCAGTAAGCGTCACCAACCAATCAAGCCCCCCCTGCCCTGCCATATCTTTTCCCAACTGCACCCATAGACGCTCTATCATCGACATAGCTATTGACGCGTAGATTGATCTTAAAGCTTCCGCAGGATATCCTGCTGTCGGCGGCTGAAACTGAATGCATCAAACAGGGTCAGGGACAGCGCCTCCTCAAGATCTCCGAAATGCCGCTGATAATCATCTATACTTCGCCGAATGACCTCCAGCGCCTCCTCGCGGCCATATACATGTGTGATTTCACATTTTATTTCTTCCCCGGGAATACTCTTGTAGGTAAGGAAGTAGTGCCTGAGGCGATTGATAACACTGACCGGCAGTTGATTGATATCATTCCACTGACCATAGACCTCATCTTTTTGCATTACTGCAATAATCTTATCATCAGCCTCACCGCCGTCAATCATTCGAAAACCACCAATAGGCACAGCCGACATGATAATATTGCCATGCGTCACTTCCCGCTCCGTGAGTACACAGATATCCAGCGGATCATCATCCCCCACGATATCAGCCCTGCCACTTTTTTCCATACAATAAGCGGCAACACTCTCCTTACAATAGGTTTGGGGGATAAATCCGTAGAGCGCAGGCACGATGTTGGAGAATTTCTGCGGTCGGTCAATCTTCAGATAACCCGAACGTTTATCGACCTCGTATTTTACTGTATCGGAAGGAATAACTTCGATAAAAGAGGTCACGACCTCCGGTGCATGCTGGCCAATATCTATCCCGTGCCACGGGTGAGATGTATAGCGAAGGCCAATCATTTTCCAAAGTTTAGAGAAGGATTCCTGACTCATTTGGTTTTTTATGCAAATGTAGGGCTTAATTTTGGGCCAAAGTGCCCGCAAATAAAAAGAAATACCCCTCGACAAAAGAAAATTTGGCTCATTGTGCATGCCCTGAGCCCTCTCCGAGACCCACTTTTTTTTGGGCAACAAAAGCAAGCTTTTTTATCCGGCAATACACGAAAACAGTATATTGAGCCTTATTTTGGGATATTTGTGCAGTTTACTGTCTGCCTGTTGAATGCTCTTCGATAGAATATTCCGCTAACAATGGTTATGAGCCTACTGCTAATTGCCAAATCAATGCATTGAAAAATAAGTCAATAGCTATGCAAACGATCAAAGGACCCGCCATTTTTTTGGCACAATTTATGGGCGACGAAGCCCCTTTCAACTCGCTGGAGGGTATCTGCAGCTGGGCTTCCGGTCTGGGTTTTGTAGGAGCCCAAATTCCTACCTGGGAAAGCCGGCTCATCAACCTTGAGCTGGCGGCCGAAAGCCGCGATTATTGCGACGAACTCAAGGGTCGCATGGCTCAGTACGGCATGGAAATTTCAGAACTGTCGACCCACCTGCAGGGCCAGCTGGTAGCTGTGCATCCGGCCTACGACAGCCTGTTTGACGGTTTTGCCCCCAAAGAAGTGCACGGCCGCCCTGCCGAGCGCACCGAGTGGGCGAGGCGACAGCTGCAGCTGGCAGCCAAAGCCAGCCGCAATCTGGGACTGGACCGCCATGTTACTTTTTCAGGATCACTGCTATGGCCCTACATGTACCCATGGCCGCAGCGTCCTGCAGGCCTGGTAGAGACGGGCTTCGAAGAGCTGGCCAATCGCTGGATGCCCCTGCTTGATGCATTCGATGAAGCAGGCGTTGACTTATGCTTCGAAATACACCCCGGCGAAGATTTGCACGACGGAGTCACCTTTGAGCGCTTTTTGGATGCCTGCAGCGATCATCCGCGCATTAACATGCTGTTCGATCCCAGTCATTTTATACTACAACAGCTTGATTATCTGGAACATATTGACATCTACCACGAATACATCAAGATGTTTCACGTCAAAGATGCCGAGTTCAACCCCAACGGTCGCAGCGGTGTCTATGGGGGCTACCAGTCATGGCTCGAGCGAGCCGGCCGCTTCCGCTCGCTGGGCGACGGACAGGTAAACTTTAAGGCAATCTTCAGTAAACTTGCCCAATACGACTACGACGGCTGGGCCGTCATGGAATGGGAATGCTGCCTTAAGAGCCCCGAGCAGGGCGCGCGCGAGGGGGCGGTTTTTATAAAAAACCACATCATTGACGTAACGACCAAGATATTTGACGATTTTGCAGGTGGAGGAAGCGACAGCGACGCCAACCGCAGGTTGCTGGGCTTATCCTGAAAGGGTTAAACGGTTTTTGCGGCTCCGGAGGCCGCAAAAACCGTTTTATGGCCGTTGCCCTCACGATGCGCTGAGTTCTGTAATAGCCCTGACCAGCACATCAAGTTCTGCCAGCGACGTATATACATTGGGTGTTATGCGACAGCCCTGCACCCCTGCCCCGTCGATGGCAACCGTCCAGATGCGGTATTTTTTCATGAGCACCTCTGCCAGCGCTGCCGGCGACATGCCGGCTATGCCTACGTTGGCGATGCCACAGGCACGCTCCGGCGCTGCCGGCGTATTGAGTAGTACACCGGGCATCTCCCGTACACGCGAAGTCCAGTAATGCTGTAAAAAGCGCAGGCGCGCCTCTTTGCGCTCAGGGCCCAGCAGCTGATAGTAGTCAATTGCATTACCAATTGCCAAGTCTGTGGCAACTGACAACGTGCCCGTGTGGTTGAGGCGACGAATGTCCCCGGCCTCCTTAATTGCCCCGGCCATGAGGGGGCGTATTTGGGCGATTTTATCCTCTTTTACGTACAAAAGCCCGGCGCCCAGCGGGGCGCTCAGCCATTTGTGCAGACTGGCCCCATAGTAGTCACAGTTGAGGTCTTTGATAGAAAAACAGAGATGCGCGACTGCATGCGCTCCATCGACCAATACCTCCACCCCCTTGCTGTGAGCCATTTCACAGATCTTGCGGATTGGCAATATCTGGCCCGTGACATTGACCATGTGGCAGACCATCAGGAGGCGGGTACGCGGCGTAATGGCACGGGCATACAACTCTACAATTTCATCATCTGAGCGAGGGTGCAAAGGCAACGAAACCCGTTTGTTGACAATTCCGTGCTGCTCTGCCTGCTGTTCGAACATTTCCAGCATTGAGAAATAGTCCTGCTCTGCCATCAGCGCCTCATCTCCTGCCTGCCAGGGGAAACCGCCGATGATGGTATCCAGCGATTCGGTGGTGTTGCGCGTAATAACCAGCTCGGTTGGCTTACAGTCGACAAGCTCTGCCAGCCGTGCAGCTACTGCCTGCTTATTGTCCCACTGTACTGTACGCATGTAATAGGAACCCTGGTAATTGATTTCGCGAATATGGTGGATATAATTTTCCAGTATTTCCTGTGGTATGAAGCAATAATACCCATTTTCGAGATTGATGTAATCGGGCTTGAGGCGATACCCGCTACGCACGCGCATCCAGAAGTCTTCGTCTTGGGCGGCCTGCTCAGGCGCGAGTGATGCAAGCTCGTCAACCCAGCGACCGAGATCTCGCAGAAAGGCCGGCAAGCCAGCACTTAAAAGGATCATATTTTTCATGAATATTCTCTTGTGCACGACACATTATTTTATTGATTGAACCATAGTAACGGTGATTATTCGAGTATATTTTACAAACACCGGCTTTTGACAAAATTATGTAATATATAAATCTCACATTGCAGAATTTAATGCTTACCTGCAATTTTTTTATTCATTTAGTATACTAATTGCTATTTCATGCGTTTATAGGGAAATGAAAACTGAATATAAAACCCTCTCGATGCCATCGGGCAGCAGATTGTTCTTCCCCAGCAATCTGGCTATGTGTTCTTTTACCTTGCTCTCCACTCAATACCGTCGGCATTTGCCTGTTTTCAAACTAACTCGCGAAATCACATAACCAATTTCCATATGCGTATTTTTTTCACCATCGCCTTTACTGTTTTGTTATTTGCGCTGGGTACTGCGCAGCCGCATCGCAGCTGTGGTACCATGGATTTGCTGGAAGCCCAGTTGGAGCAAGATCCTGACCTGTATGGCAGGATGCAACAAATTGAGCGGCAGACAGAGGAATTTGTCAGACAGGGTGGCCATCAGGGCCGTGTTGTAGTGACCATACCCGTTGTATTCCACGTAGTGCACAACGGAGATGCTGTAGGTGCGAACGAAAATCTGTCGGATGCCTTACTGCTCGCTCAACTCAACCAGCTCAACCAGGATTTCAGGCTTACCAATGCCGATGCTTCCCTGATACCAAGTCTGTTTCAAGGTGTTGCTGCAGATGCCGAGATTGAATTTTGCCTTGCACAAAGGCGGCCCGATGGTACGGCTACCAACGGCATCAACCGCATCAATGGCGGTCGCACTTCCTGGACGCGCAGCCAGATTGAGAGCAGCCTCAAGCCCTCCAGTATTTGGGACAGAAACCAGTACCTTAATGTATGGATCGTAATTTTTGGCAGCGGTGATGCCAATCTGCTTGGGTACGCCCAATTTCCCGGGGGTACGGCCACTACAGACGGTGTAGTAGTCACTTATACCAGCGTAGGATCAACGGTTGTGCCCAACCCTGCCGGTGGCGTTTTTGGACAAGGCAGAACCCTTACCCACGAAGTTGGGCACTGGCTTAATCTAAGACATATTTGGGGAGACGCCAGCTGCGGCAATGACCTCGTCAGCGATACCCCTGTCCACAATACCTCCAACACGGGCTGCCCGGCTTACCCGCATTACAGTACCTGCAGCGGTGCGCCTGTAGAGATGACCATGAATTACATGGACTACACCAATGATGGTTGTATGTATATGTTTACTGCCGGACAGAAAACACGCATGCAATCGGTCCTTGCCAGCGGTGGTAGCAGAAGCAGTCTTGCCAGTTCACAGGGCTGTACTGCACCTGATGGCGGTGGCGGTGGTACTGCGTGCAACAGCCCGACAGGGCTAAGCAGCAGCCAACTCACCACCAACAGTGCCAACCTGAGCTGGCAGGCCAGCAGTGGCGCCAGCAGCTACAACCTGCGACTCAGAGCCGTCGGAAGCAGCAGCTGGACGACTGGTAGCACCTCCGCAAGTTCGGTATCGGCCACAGGCCTTGCAGCAGGAACCCAATACGAATTTCAGGTGCAGTCTGTCTGCAGCAGCAGTTCCATCAGCAATTTCAGCAGCTCGGCAACCTTTACTACGCTGTCCAATAGCTGTGCAGATGCCTATGAGCCCAATAACAGCCGTAGTGGTTCACTACCGCTGATACCAATAGCCGCTGACATCAATGCACGCATTTCTTCGGCTACCGACCGCGACTGGTACCGATTTGCCAACACTGCTGCCCAGCGCAACATACGCATTGATCTGTTCAACCTACCGGCTGACTACGACCTGCAGCTATTCCAGAATGCAACGCGCAGGAGTACATCTCAAAACGATGCAACCAATCCGGAATTTATCATTTTCAACACCACTACGGTGGCCTCCAACTGGTATGCTCACGTATATGGCTACAATGGCGCCTTCAACAATACCAGCTGCTACACCCTGCGGGTGACTCTGAGTAGTTCTGGCTTCCGCACCGATGGCAGTACCGATGGTGAGACCAGCTCCTTTGATCTGCCTGTACAGGTGGTCAGCAAGGATTTTGAGCTCATGCCCAACCCTGCCCGGGATGAAGTTCTGGTAGCGGTTGACCTCTATGCGGATGGCCCTGTGGACATCAGTGTGCTTACCCTAAGCGGGCAGGTAGTTGCTGAAAAAATGCAATTGCTCACCAAAGGTCAGCAGCAGGTGACCATGGATCTGAGCAGACTTCCCGCCGGGATTTATCTGATGCGCGTCCGCCAGGGCGATCGATTGTCGACACAAAAGTTGTCTGTTATCAGATAATATTTTTGTTATCAGTCAGTTAGACAATACATCAAGACCACTACAAAATGCCTTTTGGCGGTTGTTGCCGCTAAAAGGCATTTTGTATCAACAATTATGCTTGTCGCGGCAGGTTAAAATCCTGAATGATTGTTCTATTTTTGTCAGTCGAATGTCAACTTGAGTACATATCCGGATTGACTGTACTCTGGCGCAGCAGCTTGGCTGTAAGGATTTTTACAGCTTATGAGTCTGCTGCTACCTGATTGTAAAATGAGTAAACTGTAGCGTGTATGTCTTCTACACTTCACCGGGTGTATATTTCAACGATGGTAGCCGTCGTTCTGATTGTTACTTTTTTTTTGGCCTACAAAGGAGCTTCTTATTATGCAACGCCTCTGGAAGAGCGATTTTACCATCCTGATCACGATTATTTTAAGCCCAGCGGACTCTTCGGGCACGGCTTAGGCATCATTGGGACCCTGTTGATTGCTTTTGGTGTGAGCATCTACATTGCCCGTAAGCGTTACAAATTACTTGCCCGTTTCGGGCGCCTGAAATACTGGCTTGAATTCCATATATTTCTGTGTACACTTGGCCCCATCATGGTCTTATTTCACACCGCCTTTAAATTTGGTGGCATTGTCTCTATTGCATTTTGGAGTATGGTGGCTGTGGTGGCCAGTGGTGTCATTGGGCGGTTTATTTACATCCAGATACCGCGCACTATTGAAGGCCGCATGCTGCATCTGCACGAGATACAGTCGATGAAGACCGACTTGGGCAGCCTTTTATCAGGAAGTTACCAGCTCGATCCCGCCAACTTCCAGCAGTTGCTTGCCTATGTAAACGGGCCGGTGACATCAGGGGGCAATCTATTGCAGGAAATGATCACTAAATATCTGTCGGACAGGAGTATGCTGGCTGGAGTGCGGAAAGATTTACGGCAGCAGGGGCTAGCCGGCAAAGACATCAAACATGTGACCCGGCTGGTACAGCAGGAGCTGACCCTGAGCAACCGCATCAGCCGCCTGCGCAGTATGCAAAAGCTTTTCCGCTACTGGCACGTTGTCCATATGCCTTTTGCACTCATCATGCTCGTGATTGTGCTATTGCATATTGTAGTGACGGTGAGCTTTGGAGCGACCTGGATATTCTGATTCACCGTAAAAATTCCCGTTGGGCGGGCCTCTGTAGTGGGGAGGGGCGGGCCGCAGGATTATTAACCACCGCGACTTATCATTCCACTCGTGGCCGGACCAATGAAGCAGGTCAGCTGCAGTGGAACAAAGATGACTTAAACAAATGTTACTCGAAGAAATCATCATTTATGCTTTGGCTGCAGTTTTCTGCCTGGCCATTGTCATTTTCTACCTGCGCAAGCTGAGTACTGACTCTAACAAAGTTGCCGCAAAAATTGAGATAGCCAAGGAGGAAGGGCTGTACGAACCTGTATCCCTGTATCCTTTTATAGATCTGAACACCTGCATCAAGAGCGGAGCCTGTGTTGAGGTCTGCCCCGAGAAAGATATTCTGGGCATTCTGAAAGCAGGAGGCACCCTGATCAATGCGTCCAACTGTGTAGGTCACGGAGCCTGTTTCCATGCCTGTCCGGTAGATGCCATCACCCTGGTTATTGGTACCGAAAAGCGGGGAGTTGACCTGCCGCACGTCAGTGACACCTACGAATCAAACATGCAAGGCATCTATATTGCGGGCGAATTAGGCGGTATGGGCCTCATTAAGAACAGCATTGAGCAAGGCGGCATGGCCGTTGAAAATATGATTCGGGCGGGCATTCCAGCGGGTACGGACGCTTACGATCTTATCATCATTGGTGCCGGTCCTGCCGGCATTGCAGCCTCACTCACCGCCAAGAAGCACGGGCTCAATTTCTTGACCCTAGAACAAGACTCGCTGGGCGGCACGGTATTTACCTTTCCGAGAGCCAAAATCGTGATGACCTCGCCCGTTGATCTCCCGCTTTACGGCAAAATGAAGCTGGTCAATACCAGCAAACAAGAATTGCTGGACATCTGGACGGATGCGCTCACCAAGAACAATATCAGCATACAGGAACATACACAGGTGGCCTCTATACAGCCGGCCGGAGATATTTTTGAAGTAGCGACGACCAAGGGGGGGCTTTTCAAGACAAAGCGTGTGCTGTTGGCCATCGGCCGCCGTGGTACGCCCCGCAAGCTGGGCATACCGGGCGAAATGACAGAGAAGGTTGCCTATAGACTGCTGGAACCGGAGCGTATCAGCGGGAAAAAAATTGTGGTCGTCGGCGGTGGTGACTCTGCCGTAGAATCTGCTATGCTGTTGGCGGATCAAAACGAGGTAATCCTCTCCTACCGCGCTGATAAATTTAGCCGCATCAAGCCTAAGAATAGAGAAAGCATCAGCACTGCCATTGAAACAGGTCGTGTCAAAGCACTTTTTAATACCCAGCTCACCCGCATAGAGCCTGACAAAGTATACATACGAGGAGGCGAGCGTGAATCTGAGTATGCATTGGACAATGACCTTGTCTATATTTTCGCCGGCGGTGAACTTCCTACCGACTTTTTGCAAAAAGCAGGCATACAAATCACCAAACGTTTTGGATATACCATGCGTAAACACTAACTTTAGTGCACATTGGGGTGGCCCGGGCCGCCCCAATGTGCACTAGATACTTCTTTGCTGCCTGTTTTTATGAGAAAAACAGGCAGCAAAGAAGCCATTCCCTTTCTGGTGTCTATGCTCTTAGCATAGACACCAGAAAGGGAAATAAGTGTTTTTGGGCGGCTTGGGCCGCCCAAAAACAACTAATAATCAATTTTGTGTTGCTATTTAGCAGATATGTATACAATTGTCAGACAATATACTTTACTGTTCACGCTGCTCCTCTGCGCATTTGGATCAGCTGCACAGCTTTCCCCCGGCAAACTGTCGCGTGCCCACAGCAATCTCGAAGGCATGAGCAATTGTACGCAATGCCATACGCTGGGAGAGAAAGTTTCGAACCAGAAATGTCTTGACTGCCATACAGAGATCAAATCACTCATCAATCAAAAAGCCGGCTACCACGCTTCGCGCAATGTTGTTGGCAAAGAGTGCGCCTCCTGTCACAGCGAGCACCATGGTCTCAATTTTGACGCGGTTCGCTTTGATGAGGAAAATTTTGACCACAAACTGACAGGCTACCCACTTACCGGTGCTCACCAGCGCATAGATTGCAGAGACTGTCATAAGCCTGACTACATAGGCAATGCAGAACTTCGCAAGCGCCCGGACACCTATCTGGGTCTTGATCAGGCATGCAAGTCCTGCCACGAAGATTACCACCAGCGCACCCTGTCCAATCAGTGTGCGCAGTGTCATACTACGGAATCTTTTGCACCAGCCACCAAGTTCAATCACAGCAGCACTGATTTTCCCTTGCTGGGTAAGCATACGGAAGTAAGTTGTGTGGACTGCCACAAGAAAGAAACGAGAAATGGCAAGGAGTTTCAGGTTTTTGCCGGTGTACCCTTTGCCAACTGCAACAGTTGCCATCAGGATCCACACAATAGCCAGCTGGGACCTGACTGTAAGCAATGCCATAATGAGCAGTCCTTTTCTTCCCTGACAACCCTCCGCCGTTTCAATCACAGCAAGACCAATTTTCCGCTGCGCGGCGCGCACCAGCAGGTCAATTGCGCAGGATGCCACAACATGAACCTTTCTCCGCAGCAGCTTTTTCAGGATCGGCTGGGAGTACAGACGAATGACTGCAACCGCTGCCATGAAGATGTACACGAAGGTCGATTTGGGTTACAATGCGTTGACTGTCACAATGAAAGATCTTTTACGCAAGTAGAGACCAAATCCTTTAATCATAACCTGACTGACTTCCCCCTGCAAGGAAAGCACCAGTCGGTTGATTGCCGGAAGTGCCATACGGCGGACAGCTTTACGGAGTCGTTGGCACACAACAGTTGTACAGCCTGTCATACTGACTACCACGAGGGGCAGTTTGCCGTCAGTACAGTGTCGCCCGACTGTGCCAGTTGTCATACGGTTGACGGATTTGCGCCCAGCACTTTCAGTCTCGAGCAGCATGCCGCTACAGCTTTTCCCCTAACCGGCGCGCATACGGCGACACCCTGCATTGCCTGTCATTTACAGGAAGACCGTTGGCAGTTCAGAAATATCGGGCAGAGGTGTGTTGATTGCCACGACGATATACATGCCGGTGAGATCAGCGAGCGTTTTTACCCGGCACAGGATTGTGAGCGTTGCCACTCTACCGAATCCTGGCAGGAGCAGTCTCGTTTCGATCACAGCCTCACTGCTTTTGCACTGCAAGGGGTACACAAACAAACCAATTGCTCTGCTTGCCATAAAAAAGATGAGGAGCACCCTTACGGACAGTTTGTGGGTCTCACACAGCAGTGTGCTGACTGTCATGACAATGTACACGGCAGGCAGTTTGAAGTAGATGGTTCTACTGATTGTCGACGATGCCATCAGTTTGATAACTGGACTGCGCCCAACTTTGACCACGCCCAAACGCGCTTCCCATTGGAGGGTAAGCATGCGAAAGTGGATTGTGCTGCCTGCCACAAACCATCACCCGATACCGAAATCATAATTTACAAAATTGAGCGTTTTGAATGCAGGGACTGTCACGGATAGATTCATTTCTACCCAGTAGTACCGTAACACCAAGCATACCAAATGAAAAACCATGAATCGATCCCGGGTACTTGTACTGTTCATATTGTTGACAGCTGTGCTGGTTTCTTCACAGAATCCGCATGGCGACAAGCTCCAACAAGACTGTGCTGCCTGCCACCAGGCAGAAGGCTGGGACATTCCCTTTTCCCTCTGGCAAGATGATGCATTAGCTGATAAAGAGGGCAGATTTCAGCATGAAACCACCGGCTTTGTACTGGACGGACAGCACAGGCAGGTAGACTGTCGTGCGTGCCATACCACCCTCGTTTTTTCTGAAGCCAGCGCGGACTGCATCAGCTGCCATACCGATATGCACAGAATGACGGTAGGTGATGACTGCCGCCGCTGCCACACGACGGAAAGCTGGTTGGTAGACAACATCATGGAACTCCACTTCGACAATGGTTTCCCGCTGCTGGGAGCCCACACGACCGCCAACTGCAATGCCTGCCATCTCTCCGAATCCGGCCTTGAATTTCACCGGATAGGCAATGCCTGTATCAACTGCCACAATGCTGACTTTGCTTCTACGACCAATCCCAATCACATAGCTGCGGGCTACTCCATACAGTGCACTGATTGCCACCGGGCGGATGCCTTTGACTGGTCGGCTCAAAATATTGCGCACGATTTTTTCCCACTTACGCAAGGCCATGAAATCATGGACTGCCGGCAGTGCCACCAGACCAGCAACTACAGCGATGCATCTCCCGTCTGCGTTTCCTGCCATTTAACGGACTATCAGACAGCGCAAAACCCCAACCATCAGGCCTCGGGCTTCCCTACTGATTGTGCACTTTGCCACACGACCGCGCCGGGTTGGCGCCCTGCCACTTTCGTCAACCACGATGAACAGTTTTTTCCCATCAACAGCGGCAACCACCGCGGTGAGTGGAATGCCTGTACAGACTGCCATACTACGCCCGGCAACTATAGTCTTTTTAGCTGTATTGATTGTCATGAACACAACAACCAAAGTGAGCTTGCCCGTGATCACCGGGACGTCAATGGTTATGTATTCCAGAGTACAGCCTGCTACGCCTGCCATCCAAGGGGGGAGGAATAAATCATTGCCCTGAAGATCCTGGGGGCGGCTATGCTGCCCAAAGGATCGATACACGAAGGCCTGTTATTGAATTTTTCTCAGAAAAATTCAATAACAGGCCTTCGTGTATCAGTACATTTCGCCGCTTGCGCTGTTAGAAGATATTAGACGCAGTGCACCAAACAGCACTTCACAACAAAGCCATTATTTTGTTCGTCTATTTTTGTCATTATTTTGTAATTTGAATAAATAAAATGGCTAGATTGCGGCCTGAATGACACTCATATCTATTTATATGCTCTTACCCGGGCATAACACGATTTTCCCTCAGTTATCAGATGCCCGTTTGCTATTGATGAAATAGATTCATCCACACAACGATATCCACTGTATTGTCGCGTATTGTAATCATCGGTCTGCTTGTACTACTAACGTATGGTAGTGCTTATGCTCAGAACCCGCACGGGGAGGGTCTGAAGCTGGACTGTGCTGTATGCCACGCGCCGGACAGTTGGGAGATTCCTGTTGCTTTCTGGCAGCAGCAGCGGCAGGCGCCCAGTGCTGAACGCAGCAGGATTACGGGATTGCCGACGGGAGAGGGTGTTAAGCAGGTATTTTCGCACGATGAGACGGGCTTTTCGCTGGATGGTCAGCATGCGGCGGCCGACTGCCGGGATTGCCATACGTCGCTGGTGTTTTCGGAAGTGGACAACAGTTGTGTCGGTTGCCATACGGATGTGCACCGCAATACCGTGGGTGATGACTGCCGCAGGTGTCACAACAGCGGCAGCTGGCTGGTGGATAATATTGCTGAGCTGCATGCCGACAACGGGTTTCCGCTGCTGGGGGCGCACGCTACGGCCAACTGTAATGAATGTCATGTCTCTGAATCCAGGCTTGAGTTCAACCGCATTGGCAATGCCTGCATCAATTGCCACCGGGCTGATTTCATGGCCACGACCGATCCGCGCCACAGTGATGCAGGTTTTTCTACCAACTGTACCGACTGCCACAACCCCACTGCGGTCGACTGGACGGCGGAGGCCGTCAACCACGATTTTTTCCCTCTGACCAAGGGACACGAGTTGCAGGATTGCGCCAGCTGCCACAGCAGCGGGCCTTTCAATATGACTCCGACCAACTGTTTTGCCTGTCACGTGGCTGATTTTGCTGCTACGGCTGATCCCAACCACATTGCTGCCGGTTTTACGAATGACTGCGCCAGTTGTCACACGACGGATCCGGGCTGGGAGCCTGCCAGTTTTGCGGAACACGATGAGCAGCATTTTCCCGTTTACAGCGGAGCGCATGCCGGCACCTGGAATAAGTGCTCTGAGTGTCACACCAACGGAGAAGATTACAGCGAGTTTTCGTGTATTATCTGTCACCTGAATCCGGAGACGGATGACGGTCATGCGGGGGTGGGGGGCTATGTGTATGAAAATACGGCTTGTCTGGCCTGCCATCCGACGGGCAGTGCCGAGGATGCTTTTGACCACGACCAGACAGCTTTCCCGCTTACGGGGGCGCATTTGGAGGCGGGTTGTCTGGAGTGCCATGCCAACGGGTATGCGGGGACGCCTACGGCCTGTGCTGCCTGCCATACGACGGACTACAATACGTCGGCGAATCCGAGTCATACTGCGCTGGGGCTTAGTACGGACTGCGCGAGCTGTCACACGACGGCGGCGGGCTGGGCGCCGGCCAGTTTTGGGGTGCACAGTGATTATTATCCGCTCAATGGCGCGCATGCGGCCATTGCCAATGATTGTGCAGCCTGTCATAATGGGGAATACAACAATACGCCCAATACCTGTGTGGGTTGCCACCTGACGGATTTCAACCAGACGACGGATCCTGATCATGAAGCGGCTCAATTCCCGACAGACTGTGCGAGTTGTCATACGGAGGCGGCCTGGGCGCCCTCGACCTTTAACCACGACGATTTTTATCCCCTGACGGGCGGGCATGCAGTGATTGCCAATGACTGTGCGGCCTGTCACCATGGCGATTATGCCAATACGCCCACTACTTGTGCAGGTTGCCATACCACGGATTTCAATCAGGCCAGTAATCCCAACCACGTGGCGCTGGGGCTTAGTACGGACTGTGCGGGCTGCCATACGACGGCTGCCGGCTGGGCGCCGGCCAGTTTTGGGGTACACAATGACTACTACCCACTCAATGGCGCGCATGCGGCCATTGCCAATGACTGTGCGGCCTGTCATAATGGTGATTACAACAATACGCCCAATACTTGTGTGGGTTGCCACCTGGCGGACTACAACGGGACCAGTGATCCCAACCACGTGACGGCTCAGTTTTCGACCGACTGTGCGAGTTGTCACAGCGAATCTGCCTGGATGCCTGCCACTTTTGATCACGATGCGCAGTATTTTCCGATCTACAGTGGTGCGCATGAAGGCGAGTGGAGTCAGTGTACGGACTGCCATACCAACCCTGCCAACTACGCAGAATTTACCTGTGTGAGCTGCCATACCAATCCGGAGACGGATGAAGCGCATGAAGATGTGGGCGGCTATGTATATCAGGACAATGCCTGTCTGGCCTGCCATCCGACCGGTGATGCTGATCTGGTTTTTGACCATAACACCACTGCCTTCCCGCTCACGGGGGCGCACGTGGGTGTCAACTGTCTTGACTGCCACAGTGCGGGTTTTGAGGGTACTTCGACGGCCTGTGCGTCCTGTCACACGACGGATTTCAATCAGGCGGCCAATCCCAACCACGTGGCGCTGGGTATTGGTACGGACTGTGCGAGTTGCCATACGACGGCTGCCGGCTGGGCGCCGGCCAGTTTTGGCGTGCACAATGATTATTATCCGCTCAATGGCGCGCATGCGGCCATTGCCAATGAT
>JAUMBM010000253.1:0-3683 GCA_032115735.1 Saprospiraceae bacterium | reverse complement strand
ACGGATGCGACAGCAGCAGCACCCGGGTAAGCGGCACAAAAAATAAGTTTTTTACTGGAATTTTATTGAAAATAGTTTGCCGCCCTTCGCGGCAAAACAGAGGCTATTCCGGATGTTCTTTGGCGGCTTGTGCCGCCAAAGAACATCCAAGGAGAGCCTCCTTGCGTTCATAACAGCTGTAATATCTCTCATCCATGGCTAGTCCGTTATCTGACGCTTTCATAATTGAAGGGGGCGTCAACCTGCAGGGAGACATCATTCCTCAGGGTGCTAAAAATGAGGCACTTCAGGTCATTTGTGCTGTATTGCTGACCGACCAGCCGGTGGTGCTGGACAATGTGCCGGATATTCTTGATGTGCGCTTGTTGATCGAGTTACTGGAAGGTATGGGGGTGCTGGTCGAGCGACTTGCGCCCAACAGTTTCCGGTTTACGGCCGCTCACATCGATCTGGATTACGTGCTGTCTGAGGATTACCTGCGCAATGCAAGTAAAATCAGGGGTTCAGTCATGCTGATAGGCCCTCTGTTGGCGCGTTTTGGCAAGGCTTCTCTGCCACGCCCGGGAGGGGATAAAATAGGCCGCCGGCGGCTTGATACACACTTGCTGGGGCTTGAACAGCTCGGGGCGCATTTTTCTTTCGATACCGACCGCAGTATTTATACTTTCTCGGCCAGTCATCTGACGGGCAAGGATATCCTTATGGAGGAAATCTCTGTGACGGGTACGGCCAATGTCCTCATGGCTGCCGTGCTGGCTGAGGGAACCACCACGATCTACAATGCTGCCTGTGAACCTTACGTACAGCAACTCTGCAAGTTGCTCAATGATATGGGGGCAAAGATTCAGGGGGTCGGTTCCAATTTGCTGCATATCGAAGGCGTAGGCGTACTGGGTGGTGCCCGGCATCGCCTGCTGCCCGACATGATAGAAATTGGCAGCTTTATCGGTCTCGCAGCCATGACCCAGTCGGCCTTCACCATCAAAGATGCCCGCATTGATCAGCTGGGCATCATTCCTCGTGTCTTTGAACGTATGGGTATTGCCCTGGAATACAGAGGAGACGATATTCATATCCCCCGACAGGAAGTGTACGAGATTCAGACTTTTCTCGATGGCTCTATCATGACCATTTACGATGCTCCCTGGCCAGGCTTCACGCCCGACCTCATGAGTGTAGTGCTGGTGACGGCTACCCAGGCAGTTGGCAGCGTACTCATCCACCAGAAAATGTTTGAAAGCCGCCTGTTTTTTGTAGATAAGCTCATCGACATGGGGGCTCAGATTATCCTCTGTGATCCGCACAGAGCCACGGTCATTGGTCTGGGTCGCCGCTTTCAGCTCAAAGGTATAGAGATGACGTCGCCGGATATACGGGCAGGTGTAGCGTTGCTCATTGCGGCCCTGTCGGCCAAGGGCAAAAGCATAATCCATAACATTCACCAGATTGACAGAGGGTATCAGCAGATAGATGTGCGACTGAATGCATTGGGTGCAAACATACGCCGCCTGTAAAAGAGCTTCCTTATTTAGATGCATTTTTAATCAAAAAGCCTGTTTTTTATGCTTGCAAGCATAAAAAACAGGCTTTTTGATTAGAGCAGTTATACGGTCATGCTAGCGAACAACACTGCTGACAGGCATTTGGGGGTCATAATTACCTTCAAGCACAGGACTTTGCTGGTTGCGTGTGTAGTTTCGCACGTTTTCATAGACAAACTGAAACAACTCCTGTACGTTCACAATTCCGTCACCATCTGTATTGGCCTGTCCCTTGAGCCCTCGTATCAGGAAGTGACTGAACACGCCCTGGCGCAGGCTGCCGGATTCGAGCGAAGTTTCCTCTGATTTGCTGGACATGATGAGGGCTGTTCCACTTTTACTGCGTGCGAGGGTTTCATAATACTTGCTGAGGGTTTCTTCCGGCTGTCGCCCCCTGGAAGCCAGCAGGCTGCCGGAGTGGCAGGCATCGGCCAGAATGAGCTGGTACTTGGCAGCGCTCGCATCCAGTAAGCGCTTGATGTCGGTATGAAAAAGCTGGTTGTTGTGGCCATCGTAATCGATGGGCAAAAAAGATCCCTGCAGCCCATGGCCGGAAAAATACAGCAAGACCAGATCGTTGGGACCTGCCTTGCCAAACAGGTCGCGCATGTGGCGCAGAATATTATCGCGGGTAGCGTCTTCATCGATCAGAACAACCATCTGCTCATCGGGTATAGCGCCCCCTTCCGGGCTCATCAGGAAGGCGTACAGCCTGTAGGCATCGTCATCGGTGAATCGCAGGACGGGCATGTGGCGGTAGTTGGCAACACCAATGACGAGTGCCCATACCTTGGGCATACCCGCAGTGCCGGAGGTCGCCGGGCGCTCACCGGCGGCAGCCGAGGCCGTCCCGGCTGGCGAACCAACATGCCTGCCGTCCACCCAGTAACCGCGTATGGTCGGTCCTTCGAACTGATAAAATGAACCATAGCCGTTGAATGCTCCCCGGGCAAAGGCGCCTTCATACCGATCCCGGTTGGCATAAATGATGAGCCCGTTGCCCTCCGGTAATTCGTTGCGAAAATTACCTTCGTAGCGGCTTTGATCCCGAAATACATAGATTCCAAAACCATCCTTGCAGTTGCCGCTTTGGCAGCCTATTTGCGGATTTGACTGTACATATACCGGCTGCTGAAAAGTGCCCTCAATCCATTCGCCCTGCTGTTTGCGGCCGTCTGTGTAGGTCAGCGTACCCCGTCCGTGCTGCAGGCCTTGCCGGAAGCTGCCCGTGTATGCATCGCCATTGGGATACACAAATTTGCCATGGCCGTGTGGCCTCCCCTGGCTAAAAAAACCCTCGTACAGGCTGCCATCGGGATAGGCAAAATACCCTTGCCCATGCTCGCAGTTGCCGCGCAGACAACCCGTCTGTACGACCGGGTTGCTGTGCAGGCCCGGGTCACTGAGGTTTATAAGTCGCCCCTGCGTATCAACAGGCCTGCCCATGCGCCAAAGGCCGCTGTACGACTTGCCGTCGGGCCAGGTTTTGACCCCCTGCCCATCCGGATACCGGCGGGTCCAGTTGCCGCGATATTCGGATCCATCCGGATAGTGGCAGATGCCCTGTCCATGGATTTCTCCCTGCCGGAATTCACCATTGTAGATGGCTCCCCCCGGAAAGACATAGGTGCCGCTGCCATCCTGACAATCACCGGCGATACAGCCCGTCTGTTCTGTTGCCCGCGACGCTGTTTCGACTGAGGTTTCCGTTGAAAGCTGCCCTCTGTACCAGACGCCTTGCCGCTTG
Organism: Saprospiraceae bacterium; assembly: GCA_032115735.1. Taxonomy (GTDB): domain Bacteria; phylum Bacteroidota; class Bacteroidia; order Chitinophagales; family Saprospiraceae; genus JAUMBM01. The sequence continues at coordinate 395 of JAUMBM010000253.1, read as the reverse complement.
TTACCGGCAGCGTCAATAAACATACCCTTGCCATGTGGCATACCATACATGAATTCCCCGATATAGCGACTACCGTCACTGTGGTAGAGGGCTCCCTGCCCGCTCATCTCTCCATTGGCAAACTGCCCTACATAGCGCTTGCCACCGGAAAGTACCATGATTCCTTCTCCCTGGCGACAGTCCCCCTCAAGGCATTGTGCCGACCCGGTGGTGGAAAATAATATCGCAATACAGAGCGTTGCGAGGTATGATATTCGTTTGAACATAGCGATTTATGTTGTTTTTTTGGAAAAAACCAGACGCTGAGAGCTTGCTTACGCCGCTCTTCGGGCCGCTCAGGCGCCGAAGGGCAGCAGGGATGAGTCGGCGTCAAAGCGTGCCCGGGCAGCTTTAGC
>JAUMBM010000252.1:0-2379 GCA_032115735.1 Saprospiraceae bacterium | reverse complement strand
CGCATGCTCAAACGGTGGCAGATAATAATTATTCAGGTTGCCACTCCAATTTTCCAGACTCTCACTATCACTCAGGTTTCGCTGCATTTCTTCAAAAAGTCCCAACGAAACATCGTATGCCAGCCGGGTATCCTCAGCGGTATGACTCGCCAGCTGCCCCTCACATTTATCCTTGGTTCTGGCTATTTCGTGGTAAGCATAAAAAAGTAAAGAAGCCGGACCGGGAGGCATGGAGGCAAGTACAGGTGGAAATTGTGCCTGTAAACTGTCAATCATGCCGGCAGCTAAAGCGCACTGCCCTTGCTGGCTGAGCACATAGGCCAAAGCCGGTGTAATCATCAACTCCAGTAGCTGATTGCCGGGAGCCAGGGCGAGCGTCTTTTCAAAATAGGCCTGAGCCGTATCGAGTTCCGCCAGCCCGGGCTTGCCCCCCAGATATGCATAGCCCGTATGCGCATATAAGTACAGTAGGTTGTTGATGACCCGCTCTGGCGGCATTTGCCGCAGTCCATGCCCGGCCGTCGCGAAAGCCTGTCGGCTGGTCTTTAGCAGGGCATCCCGCAAGATTGTATCCCCACGAATTTCAGCCTGCCGAGCCTGCAGAAATTTGATTTTTCCACGGTGAAACCAGTACCCCCATACTACCAACGAGTCGCCGGTGCTGCACAACACCTGGCCGCCTCTGTTGATGTACAAGGCTGCAGAATCACTGTATACATCCGCAAGATCCGTACGGCTGAGATAGTAGTAGGTCTCCGAAAGATTGGTGTAGTCTTTGGCCATTTCAATATCAACTCCCGGAGCCATCCTGCCTACCGACAGCGACTTATGGTAATAAAAAGCAGCCAGCGTATAGTCATGTTTGAGCGCGTGAGCTGCAGCCATCAGGTTGTAGGTATAACTGCGCTCATAGATGTACTGAATGCTCCCGAGTGGGTGCTTATTGAGTAGTTCCTCGCAGCGCCCAAGCAGCAGCAGGCTGCTGTCAGCCATAGCTATATTTTGCACCATAAGTGCCTGCAGGCGCAGCGCTCTTACGTGCAGCAGTACCGTAGAAACACTCACCGGCACCGCTTCCAACTGCCACTGGCAGTCGGCCAGCGTATGTTCTGTCAGAGAGTCAAATACGCCAAAGAGATTGTTCTCGGCGTAGGCGTGAAGTTCGTTGAGGCTGCTCGCCAAGCCCACCAAGCCCGCTTTATCCACTGACAGCTGGTGATATCCGCAATCGGCCACGGGGGCCTGCTTGCAGCTCCACAAGCTGGCAACCAGCAGCAGCAGCCCAAAAAACACTGACAATCTGATTTTCATATATACTATTTTAATTTACTTAAAATTTATACCTGATTTTTTTAGCCCACCGGCGGGACATTTAGCCGAAGGCAGCGGCAAAGGACTACAGACAAAGCCATTCTGTAACCTCTCAAGCTGTCTTTATGAAAACACATTCTTTTGCGCAGCATGCCCTCACCAACTGCACAGGCTGGTTGGAAGATTTACTTGCGGAATTAGGTGTCATCATAGGAGATCTCATTGATTTCTAATTCCCCCATTGCTCAGGAAGCACTGCTGTCGATCAGTTTTTGCAGCTTATCAAATATCCAATACTGTACAGGCGTTGGTCGCAGCTTTGCTTCCTCAAGCAGTTGGAGGAGTTGCCGGCGCGTATCTTTTCCTCGCTGCAGGATGGTTGTGGCCGACTTCAAAAGATCGTGCATGTTTATGTATTGTTGCTGCCGCTCAGGCGACAACAGCCGGGCTGCACGCCGATTGATAAATTTTTTGTAGCTGTCAAGCTTCAATAACAAGGGTTCATCATCCATCGGATTTTCGATGAATTTTTCAAACAGGACACGTAAGTTCAGGGATTGTACCCTGACAGCATAGTCAATACTGTTGTTCTTGACCTGGTCGAGCATAAGCAAGGCCTTGTCAAATTGACCCACGGCGAAGAAAAAATAAGCATCCATCAAATGAATGATTGACGAAGCTATATTTTGCTGTAAAAGTGGCGCCATTGCCTTTTTTACCTGAAAATACTGCAGTTCATCTCTGGTACTCATAACTGAGAGACACAGCTGGGAGTAAATAATCTCGGATATGCTGCAGCGCTCCAACTGCCCGGCAGCCACAATTACCATATCTGTAAATTTTCGCATGGCTCCGAAATAATCATACGTATCAGCATACTTTCGCAGTGCAAAACTTGCGTTCAGCCCTAACATGGAGAGTAGTATCAACTCCAAAGGACTTATCCGCTGTTGTAGCCGCAGCATTTCTCTGTATATATCTTCCAGCAAGGCAGGCGTGGGGCCCGACTCTGCAATCAGTAAAAATCGTCTGTACAGATAATGCAACGGATGATGTGTTGCATCAAAC
>JAUMBM010000251.1:0-3408 GCA_032115735.1 Saprospiraceae bacterium | reverse complement strand
GTGAAGCCGGCCACAGTCCGGCCCGCTTGCTGGATACGGCTGCCCGCTGGCTGGGGCTGACACAACCCGCCGGGGGCTTGTCGTCAGCTACCGCTCTGCTGGCTTTACTGAAGGCCGAGCGCTCCGCTGCCGCAGACAACCTCCAAAAATGATGGCTGAAAGCCTGCCTGTGCTCATACCGCAAGTTGCCGTGTGTACAGCCTTACAACCGGCGTAGCTAGATGCAATGGATTTTGGCATGCTGGCCGCACATAATTTCAATCCGTGGGGTATAACTTCAAAGCACACCGGAGGAGTATAAAAGCAAAGCCCTGCCGAACTCGCGTCCGGCAGGGCCTCGATATTACTATGAAAGATATGCTTATTAAGCTTCTTCGCGACCCCCTTTGAGGCGATCCTGATAAGCCTCCAGCGCTTCCCACTCACCGTTGTTGGCAAGTTCAGCCTGCTTAGCCCAGGTTGCCGGGTCGTGAATGCGATAGCTAGGACCTGCATTGTCGAGAATTTCCTGCACTTTTTCGACCGGGGCTGTTGCCAGATCACTCCAAGTGTGGATACCTGCCTCGTTGAGCAGACCCTCAATCTTAGGGCCGACACCCTCGACCATTTTGAGGTCATCCTGCTTAATCTTTTTACCGGAAGGAAGGACAACGGTGCCTGCCTTAGTAGTGGTAGCTGCCGGCGCGGACACCTTAGCCGCAGGGGCGTCCAGCATTTCAGCTACCTCATTAAAAGGGAGTACGTGGACAAACGTACGGTCGAGACGGCCTTTCTTGAAAGTTACCTTGCCGTCTACAGCTGCATGCAGCGAGAAATCGCGGCTTACGTATACATTTTCACCCGCGTGGAAACGCGTGCCGCGCTGGCGAACGAGGATGTTGCCCGCCTTGGCTGTCTGTCCACCGAAAAGCTTGACGCCGAGTCGCTTACTTTTACTGTCCCGGCCGTTATCGGTACTACCTACGCCTTTTTTGTGTGCCATGACACGAAAATTTTTTTGATGAGGTAAATAAGAACGAAAATCCGGGCATTAACCGGCAATGCTGTCAATTTTAATCTTGCTGAAACACTGGCGGTGACCGTTCTTCACGCGGTAGCCCTTGCGGCGCTTTTTCTTGAAGACGATCACTTTGTCGCCTTTTACGTGATCGAGTACCGTCGCCTTGATTTCGGCTTTGAGCATCGGCTTGCCTACAGATACAGCACCGTCGCGATCAATCAGGTGTACCTGATCGAAAGAAACTGAACTGCCTGCTTCGGCTTCCAGCTGGTGGACGAAGAGCTCCTGCCCTTCCTCAACTTTGAACTGCTGACCAGCTATGGTTACGATTGCAAACATGGTAAGCTAATTTTTGAAAAATTTTACAAACGGCCACAAAGATAAAGCAACAGATTGGTTTTGACAAATCTGTTGCGCTTTTTCTGCTTATTATTCCTGCACGCATTCAGGCAGCACAGGCTGCCCGAATGCATGCAGGAAAACAGCACTCAGTCTTTGTCATCGACAGGGGTTTGCTCGTCGACAGGCGCTTCTGGCTTAAGGTGTGCAAAGTATCCCTGATCGAGAGATGTTGACCGGGAGTTCTTGCTCACTTTCTTGTAATAATGGTAACGGGCTTCTCTTTCTGTATCGAACATGGCGGCCATGTCTGCATCGTTGGCTTTAAATTCCAGGGTGTTGGTAATGGACAGCTTGCTGGCTGCTTCGACAATATCGTGGTTGGCACCAATATAGGCAAACGTCCAGGCTTGTTCTTTGAGTTGGCTGATCAGCTTGCTGATTTGCTCGGCTGTATAATTCCTCGAAGCGTTCTCTTCACCGTCGGTGAGGATGGTCACCAGAACGTTGTAGCCGCGATTGCCGGGCAGCTCGTTTTTTAGCCGGTTGACACTTTGACCGATGGCATCAAACAGTGGAGTGGAACCATTGGGCTTGTACATGTTGTCATTGATCTTATTCAGTCGACTTGTTTCTTCATTCCAGTGGATGGACTTAATGCCATTACTATTGAAACTCACGAGGGATACAAAGTGCTCCTGTTCCGGAAACTGTGCGCTTACTGAGCGGATGGTCTCCACAATTTCGTTGAAGCCGCTGATGGTCGGCTGCTTGATGGATAGCATAGAGCCACTCTCATCCAGGATAATGAGGTTGTAGACATGGTGTGTTAGCGGATTCATGATCATCTGTGTTTAAAGTAATTAAATAAAGGTTGAAAAAGGTCGGTTGTCAGGATGTACGAGAACACTAGGGTTTTTCGGGCAGTAGGTCCCGGGAAGCCGAATATTTCGGACCGGCAAGGAAGAAATATTGGCCCGCCTCCGAAGCGCTGAAAGTCCGGCCGGCAGGGCTGCCGGCCGGGAAGCAGGCAGCCCGGGCACTAGCCGGTATAAGGTTTTCGGAGCTGGCTCAATTTCTCCCAGCGTTGGGTTTTTTCGTCAAAGTATTCCCAAAATGTCCAGCCGTTGACGTTGATGCCGCCATTGATGGCCATGGCTGCCGCCGAGGGCGACTGGTGTGCAACACCGTCAATCAGTATGCTGCCATTGTAAATCACTGCTTCATATCGATGCTTGCCCGACCACTTCTGCAGCTTGCTGCCTTCCGGTAGCCGCGCACCTCCGTAGATCCAGTCGCGGGTGGTCGCAGACCCCTGCTTGTAAAGCCTGTCTGCTATAGTCTTCGCCTGAAAAGCAGCGATTTTCTCACTCAGCGACAGAGACGGATAATCCGGCTCTGGCTGCATCGGGGGCAGACTCACAGAATACGACATCTCAGCACTGACGTCTACTGTAGTCGGGTCAATGCCCAGCAGTCGTCGGAGAATGTCATTCTCTGACTCATCAAAACTCTCTCTGGAGTTCTCAATGAGTCGGTGTATATCTATATCTATCTCGATTTTTTTCATTTTTAGAAATTGTTAGACAAAGGTAGCGGTATAAACGCCGTTTGTCAAGCTTTTTTTCTAAAAATTTCTAAAAAAATCTATTTATTGTGTATGGGTTTGATTGCGAGCTTGTTAGTTGTGGAGTGCTGAAAGTACGGACTACCTTCGCACGCTTGAACATGCCCCCCGCATGTACGCATAGCTTTGCCGGAAAGTTCCGGACACCCAAGGAATTTACGCAACAGTCATTTATTCGAACTGTCGCCGGGGGGGGACGCAATCGTCAAAAGCGCAACTTGCTTTATCGCCGAAATGAAAGCGCTTACCGGATTAGGCAGCAGGTTGAATCAACTTTTCAGTCTGATCTGTAAGTCGTTGTATCAACAGCTCCGCGATACGCCGGGAAAGCTCGCCTTCGTGTTGATGATAAATGAGTATTTCTGCTGTCGTAAATTGACCTGCGACCAGCCCGATGAGCATCGTCCGCAGTTTGCTGTCCTGCCGGATGCAGTTTGCAATG
>JAUMBM010000250.1:0-3993 GCA_032115735.1 Saprospiraceae bacterium | reverse complement strand
GCTGGCCGGCCAAGTGACGCCAAACACATCAACATCCTCAATCCACTTTCACGTATGCGTATGCTTCTGCTTTTTCCCCTGCTGCTGAGTCTGAGCTTTCATTGTGCCCAGGCACAGGTTTCTCAGGATCATGTAGACTACATTACCCGCCACAAAGACATTGCTATGCGGGAGATGGACAGGACGGGTATCCCTGCCAGTATCAAGCTGGCGCAGGCCATACTCGAGTCGGATGCCGGCCGCAGTGAGCTGGCGCGCCGTGCCAACAACCATTTTGGCATCAAATGTGGCAATGACTGGCGGGGGGATACCTATATGCAGGAGGACGATGACTACAACGACCGCGGGCAGCTCATCAGGAGTTGTTTCCGGGTATTCCGCACGACTGAGGCGAGCTTTGTTGCCCATTCCGAGTTTCTTCGGGATCCCAGCAAAAATTTTCGCTACGGCCCTCTCTTTCAGTTGCCACCAACCGACTACCAGTCTTGGGCCTACGGTCTGCAGACGGCCGGCTATGCGACCAGCACCACCTATGCGACCCGCCTCATTTCGATTATTGAGCGCTACAGGCTGTACGAATACGACCGCCTGCCGACGGTCAGCCCGATGAATCCGGCCGAAGAAATCACCGCCAGCGAAGTGCTCAGCAACAATGACGTGAGCTTTGTCACCGCCAATCCTGGGGAGACCGTAGCTGCCCTGGCGCAGCGCACCCGCGTGGCGGTTCAGCAACTGCTCAACTACAATGAGAAGCTCAACAAGCCGGAGCAGCAACTGGCCGAAGGGGAGCGCGTCTATCTGCAGCCCAAGCGCATCGGCTGGCGGGGGGTGCAGGCCTGGCATACAGTGCGCCAGGGGGAGAGCATGTACCTGCTTTCCCAAAACTACGGCATACGGCTGGACAAATTCTACGAGCGCAACCGCCTCCTGCCGATGCAGGAGCCTGCGGTCGGTGAAAAGGTAAAACTGCGCGGTTCGCGCGTGCGGCAGGCGCCGCAGCTTCGCCAGCCGGCGGCAGAGCCCGTGCAGCCTTTCAGCCCGGTGCAGCAGCCGGTACAGCCATCGATACGGCAGCCGGAGCAGCCATCGGTGCAGCCATCAACGCAGCAGCCAGCGCAACCATCGGTGCAGCAGCCAGCCAGCCAGGGTGCGGGTCGCCCGGGCCTCATCATCCGCCCCAGAAGTCCGGCCTACTACGAGCAAAATGCACCGGCGCCCGGCAACCCGGCCAGCAGCGACCCGCTGCCGCCGGTCCGGCCGCAGGAGGCGCCTGCGGAGCCCGGCGCCGGCTATTATGAGCCTATGCCCCGGCCTGTGACGCCATCGGCGACCAGCCCGTCCATAGCTCCGTCGCCGCCAGCAGGCTCGCGACTGCATACAGTTGTAAAAGGAGATACTTTGTGGAATGTTTCGCAGCGCTACGGTACCAATGTGCAGCAGCTGCGGCAGTGGAATCAGCTGCCGGATGACAACATACGCATCGGCCAGCAACTAAGAGTTTCCAATTGATAAAATGGTTTGGCGGGGTGTTACCCCCCCCTCCGAACGCAAAACGGTTATTTTCCTTTTTTTGTAGCCTTTTTATAGCCCCTGGCCAATGCCAGGGGCTTATCAAAAAGGCTGCAATTGTCAGGAAAATAACCGTTTCTATTTGCGACAACCACCTCCCGATTGCTTCGGGGAGATAACTTACGGGCGGTTTTTCACGTATTTTTCCAAAAACTGGTCCATCTCCCAGAGGGTGTGCAGGACGGATTCGCGGGCGCGGTAGCCATGGCTTTCGTGCGGGAGCATCACCAGCCGGACAGTGGCGCCATGCCCTTTGAGGGCTGCATAGAAGCGCTCACTCTGTATCGGAAAAGTGCCCGAGTTGTTGTCGGCTTCGCCATGGATCAGCAGCATAGGCTCCTTGATGCGGTCGGCATAGGCGAAGGGCGACATTTTGTTGTACACATCCGGCGCCTCCCAGTAGGTGCGCTCCTCGCTCTGGAAGCCAAAAGGCGTGAGGGTGCGGTTGTAGGCGCCGCTGCGGGCGATGCCGCCCGCAAACAGGTCCGTATGCGCCATCAGGTTGGCTGTCATAAAGGCACCATAGGAGTGACCGCCGACGCCGATGCGGTTGCGGTCAGCTACACCCATCTCTACGAGCTGGTCGATGGCTGCGCGCGCGTTCATATCGAGCTGCTCGACGAAGGTCTCGTTGGGCTCTGCATCTCCCTCACCGATGATGGGCATGGCAAAATTGTCGAAGATAGCATAGCCGCGAGCGACCCAGTAGAGGGGAGAGCCCCAGTTCAGGCGGGTAAACTCGTAGGGCGAGCTGGTCACCTGCGAAGCCGCATCTGCCGTTTTGAACTCCCGCGGGTAAGCCCACATAAACATCGGCAGCGGGCCATTCTTTTGGGGGTCGTAGCCTGCCGGCAAGTAGAGCGTACCCGTGAGCTCAACGCCATCTGCGCGCTTGTAGCGCACCAGCTGCTTGCTCACGTCCTTGAGCGCCGGGTAGGGATGCGGAAAAGCCGTTAGGGCGTTGTCTTTCCGCTCCTTGAGGTTGCGGATGTAGTAGTTGGGCACTTCATTGGCCGATTCGCGGCGCGTGAGTACCAGCCCCTCATCGCGGTTGAGCCACTCTACCAGCATCTCATAATACGGCGCTTCGGACCGCCAGAGGCGGTTGGACTTGCCGGTAGTGATATCGTATTCATCGATGAAAGGGCGGTTACCCTCCGGCGAAGCCCCCTGACCGCTCAGGTAGTGCAGATTGCCGGACGCATTGGTCAGCAGCACCTGACGACCGTACTGGTTGGGCTGGGTGCTAAACTGGCCGGGATCGGTATAACTGTCTTCGTAAGAACGTTCAAACAAGGTAGACACACTGCCGGAAGCAGCCACCGGCCAGCGGCGGACGAGCTCGCGGCGATTGTTCCACCACCGCTCCCGCACGATAATATAGGCATTGTTGTCGGCCCAGTTGACACCACTGTAGCGCATAGACAGCGCCGGCCCCTTGACCGGCTGGCCTGAGAAAGGCGCCGACAGGAAGAACATCTGATCGCGCAGTTCGGCTGCCTGCCGCGGATCGCCGCCGTCCTGAGCTTCTACCCAGTACAGCATATCGGGGCCCGAAGGTGCCCAGCCAAAGCTGCGCGGCCCCTGGGGGACGGCATCAAAGCCCTTGGGCAGGTTTTCTGCCAGCGGCAGGTCGGCCACCTTTTTTACCAGCCTGCCATTGCGGTCATAGACCGTGTAAGTCTGCGGAAACCGGTTGTAAGGCACCAGATAAGAATAGGGGCGCTGGAGCTGCCCGACCAGCAGGTAGCCGTTGACCGGCGACACAGACAAGCTGCTGATGATGCCACTGATGCCCAATGCGCGGCTCTTGCGGTTGCGCAGATCTACCGACTGCAGGGCTGCACCGGCGTAATAATCAAACAACTGCTCATCGTACGGATTTTTCAGCAGATCCTGAAAAGTACGCACGGGCGCTGCGTTGCCACTGTTGCTCTGCACCACCGGCCCTGAAGGAACCACCGGCGCAGCAGGTGCAGCTTCCCCGGCTGTTTTACTTTTATACACAATCCCCTTACTGTCAGGCATCCACACAAAAGCACTGCCCGGCATAACGCTGTTGATGACCGCCTCGGTAAGCTTTTGGGCTGTGCGGGTCGTCAGGTCTACCACCCACAGCTCAGTGCCCGCCGCTGTATGCTGAGCAAAAGCGAGCTTGCTGCCGTCGGGCGACCAGCTCAGATTGCTCATGCGCAGCGGTGCCGGCAGGCCGCTCACCGGCTGCGGCTGGTTGTTGTCGCCAAAAATTGCCCGCATCGTCAGGCCGGTATAATAGTCCGACCGGCTGGGGCTAAACTGGGCCGGGTTGATGCGCAGACCCGCCAGCCGCAGCTCCGGCTGCGCCACCTCGGCGATTCCGGGCAGCTCCGAACGCTCCAGCAGCAGCAACAGCTGCCGGTCGGGGCTCACCACCACCGTTGGTGT